>DAITAE010000121.1:0-9981 GCA_036824445.1 Streptosporangiaceae bacterium
GCCCCCCGGTGCGCCTGGGCGCTGGCGACCTGCTGGGAGGAGATGCCGCCGCTCGCGCCGGTGGAGGCGGCCCTGCTCGGCGGCGAGCCGCGGCCCAGCGCCGGCACGCACCTGCTCGCGTGTCACAACCCGGTCGCGCCGGGCGAGGCCGAGGCCGGAGAACCCCTGCGGCCCGGGTTCCGCCCGGCCCCGCCGCCGCCCGAGTACGGGCCCGTCACCGAGGAGTCGGCGTGACCGAGGCCCCGAGGTCCGCGGGTGAGCCCGCACCCCAGTCCGGGAGCGGGCCCGCGCTGCTCGACGTGCAGGACCTGCGGGTGCACTTCCCGGTCACGCGGGGCACGGTGTTCCGCCGCACGGTCGGGCACGTGCACGCGGTGGACGGGGTCACCCTGCAGCTCGCGGCGGCCGAGACGGTCGGGCTGGTCGGGGAGTCCGGTAGCGGCAAGACCACGCTGGGACGCGCCATCGTCGGGCTCATCCCCCCGACGTCGGGGACGATCCTGTTCCGCGGGCGCGCGCTGGACGCGAAAGACGGCGGATACCGGGCGGAGCGGACCCAGCTCCAGATGGTCTTCCAGGACCCGATGGCCTCGCTCGACCCGAAGTGGCGGGCCGGTGCGAGCATCGCCGAGCCACTCCGCGTCAACCACATCGGGACCCGCGCCGAGCGCCGGCAGCGCATCCGCGACCTGCTCGAGGTGGTCGGGCTGTCGCCTGCGCACGCCCGGCGGTACCCGCACGAGTTGTCCGGCGGGCAGCGCCAGCGGGTGGGGCTGGCGCGGGCGCTCGCGCTCAACCCCGCGGTGATCGTCGCCGACGAGGCGGTGAGCGCGCTCGACGTGTCGATCCGGGCGCAGATCATTAACCTGCTGCAGCAGCTGCAGCGCGAACTGGGGCTGTCTTATCTGTTCATCGCCCACGATCTCGCGGCCGTCCGCCACCTGAGCGACCGCGTAGCCGTTATGTATCTGGGGGAGATCGTGGAGCAGGGCGGGGCGGCCGATCTCTATGCCGATCCCCGGCACCCCTACACCGTGTCACTGCTGTCGGCCGTGCCCGTGCCTGACCCGTCGGCCGAGGCGCGGCGGGAGCGGATCATCCTTCCCGGCGATCCGCCGAACCCCGCGTCGCCGCCACCGGGGTGCCGGTTCCACACCCGGTGCTGGCTCCGGAGGCAACTGGGCAGCCCCGAACGGTGCGCGGTGGAGGAGCCTGCCCCCCGGCACGTCTCGGCCGGCCACACCGCCGCCTGCCACTTCGCCGACGAGGTGCCGGGCAGGGCAGCGGGAACGGAGGCCGGGCAGACGGCCGGGCCGGCGTCGTGAGCCGGGCCCCGCGCCTTACAGGGCAGCTGGGCGGCAGCTAACCGCTGGCCAGCTTGCTCACGCTCAGCGGGGTGCTGATCACCCCGGTTACATACATGAGGTCGGCGACCCGCTGTACCTGGCGGACGCTCAGCGACGTCGGAAAGGAGCCGATGGTGATAAGGGAAGCGTTCTGCGTGCTCATTCCTGTGAAGCGCGGCAGCATCGTCTGTAGCGACCCTCCGGCGGCGGCGCTGGCCTGCGCCGATCCCAGCGCGGCCCGGAATTGCTGAAGCTGCGCGCGGTGTGCGCTGGCGTAGGCGGCGAGGCTGAAGTACCCCGATAGGGGCAGGCCGGCGGTCTGGCCGCTGCACGCGTCCATGACCTCGACCGCGCCCAGCTCTGACTCCGCTTCTGTGATGTAGGGCTCGGTGGCCAGGATCGCGCCCACCTTCCCGCTGCGCAACTCGCTGATCATGTTCTGTGCCGGCGTAGGCTTCCACGTCACATCTGTGGGAGTGACGCCGCCGCTGTTCAGGACCGACTGTGCTGCCAGCGTCTCGATGCTGTAGGGGACGCCGGTGCCGGACGGGATCAGCTGCGGCTCGGGGGTGGCAACCACCTTGTGCACCAGACCTTGCGGAGTCCTGATTCCGGAGCTAGGCAGGCTGAGGACCTCCATCACGTTTGGCGTAGCGTCGTAGCCTGCGGCGACCAAGCGCACGGACGCCTTGCCCACGGCAGCTTCATAGAAGAAGTCGGCGTAGTGGCCGGCCGCGATATCTACGCTGCCGTTCTTGAGCGCCTGGAACTCGCGCTGGAGCGAACCATAGGTCTTGATCGCGACGTTCAGACCGTGATCACGGAACAGCCCTTCCTTGATGCCGATCATGACCGGGGCATTGTCGGCACCGGGGACGACAGCCACCGTGATCAATGGGCCCCCGGCGGTAGCGCTGGAACCAGCAGCCGACGTGCAGCCGACCGCCAGCAAGGTGACGGCCAGGAACCCTAGCAAGACTCGCCGGGCCGTGCCGCCGGCGCGGGCCTGCGTTCGCCACATGGGGTTTCCTCCGCGGAAAGGGCAGCAGCGCAACACGGTGTCCTAGTATCGCCCAGTTGCCGGCCGACTGTAGCCGAACGCTAATTTCCAGTCACAGATGCTCTGAATACCCAGCGGCGTGGCCCGGTCACACGTTAGGGTTGCCACCGGCTGGGCGTGGCATCATGCACGATGATCGCCAGCGGGGAAGGGAGCACGTTATATCGTCGCCGCCACCCCCGCATCCGAGCGGGTGCCCAGCGGCCCATGGTGAAGGGTACCAGTACTGTGTGGTCCAGGAGCGGGAAGACTCGCACTGCGGCAGGCGTCAGCGCGCGCCGGAGAGCAAGCCGCAGTGGATGAGCGTGCCGCCTCAGGCGGCCTGCCTTCGGATGACCCTGCTCCGGTCTCGGCTGATGGCCGGCACGGGGCTACGGGCCAGCACCGGGATGACCCTGCATCCCGGGCACCCGCCCGCGGCTCACCGAATGCGCTGAAGAACTGGAAGGTCCGCTCCCGGTTGCTCCTGCTGGTCATCATTCCGGTGCTGGCCGCTACCACGCTAGGCGGCATCCGCATCGCCTCGTCGGCGCAGAGTGCTTTTGCGTATCAGCGGGTGGTGCAGCTGGCCAATCTCAACGGGAAGATCATCGGCCTGGAGCAAGCGCTGCAGAAGGAGCGCCAGGACACAATTACATTCATCGCGCTGGGCGCTAACGGCGGCCGGGCGGCGCCCCGGTCGCCGAGTTCCCGGCTCCAGCTGACGGTTCTCTCCCATGGAGACTACGCTGTCTCATCCCGGTGGGCTGCGCAGGTGAAAAGCCTGCTCGGGGACATCGGCAGCGGATACTCCGAACTGACACAGCAGGATGCCCGTGCTGCGGCTGCCGCGATCGACGGGCTCGGGCCTCTGCGGACGGCGGCGACTCGCTCCCGGCTGCCCGCCCTGGTGGTGATCCGCGATTACGCCGACAAGATCAACACCCTGCTGGCCCTGGATGACCAGGTCGCGGCAGGCAGCAGCGACCCGGCACTCAACGGGGGGGTGCGTGTGGCCGGCCTGGTCTCCGCCATGAAGGACGAGGCCTGGGAGGAGCAGGCGCTCATCACGGCCGCGCAGTCGAGCAGCCTGATCGGCCTGAACCCGGCCGGATTCTCTGCTGGCATACGGCAGGCGATCACGAACGCCGCGGCGCAGCAGCAAGCCAACGAGGCGCAATTTAACAGCGCCGCCACGGCCAGCCAGCGCCAGTTGTTCGGCAGTACCCTGTCGGCACCGACCGTGGCCGGTGCCCAGGCCCAGGTGCAGCAGGCCCTCTCGCTGACTCCAAGCTCGTCGCCGGGCGCCGAGGATCCGGTGATCGCCAACGCCAAATCGTCGCTCTACGACGTGGTCAACGGCATGTCCTCGGTGGAAGCACAGCTGGTGACGTCGGTGATCGACAGGAGCACAACGCTGCGCAACAACGCAATCCGCGATGTGATCATCTGGGGCTTGGCGGTCGTGCTGGTGCTCGCCTTCGCGTTCGCCGCCACGGTAGTGGTCGGCAGGTCCATGATCCGCCCGCTGCACCGGCTGCGCAGCAGCGCCCTCGATGTAGCCGGAAAACGGCTGCCCGAGGCCGTGCGCCGGATCAACCAGTCCGATGGTGAGGCAGTGCCCCAGGAGATCGTGCCCATCGACGTGGACTCCACCGATGAGATCGGTGAGGTGGCGCGCGCGTTCGACCAGGTGCACGAGGCGGCGCTCGGACTGGCATCCAACGAGGCGGCGCTGCGCGGGAACATCAGCGCGATGTTCGTCAACCTGTCACGGCGCACCCAGGCCCTGGTGCAACGCCTGATTCACCAGATCGACAATCTGGAGCAAGGCGAGCAGGACTCCGAGCGGCTCGGAAATCTATTCCGGCTAGACCACCTGGCGACCCGGATGCGCCGTAACTCGGAGAACCTGCTCGTGCTGGCTGGCCATAAGGCCTTGCAGCCCTCGAGCGAACCCGTCGCCCTGGTCGACGTGTTGCGCGCTGCGGTGTCGGAGATCGAGCACTACGAGCGGGTTTCGCTGAACGTGCAGCCGGGGATCTCGGTCCGCGGGCATGTGGTCAACGACGTCGTGCACCTGCTCGCCGAATTGCTGGAGAACGCCACCTCGTTCTCTCCGGCTGAGGCCTCCGTTACCGCGGGCGGGCACCTGCTGACCGGTGGCGGCGTGCTGCTCGATATCACCGACCAGGGCATGGGCATGCCGGCCGACGAGATGCGAGACGCGAACAGCCGGCTGGACAACCCGCCGGTGGTGGACGTGGAAGCGTCTAGGCGGATGGGCCTGTTCGTGGTGGCGCGGCTGGCTGCCAGGCAAGGGATCAGGGTACGGCTGCGCCCAGGTCCCACAGGCGGCATGACTGCCCTCATCTGGCTGCCTGATGAAACCGTTACCTATCAGGCGTCCGAGGCCCCGTCCGGGTCGCAGCGGTTCCAGGCTGGCCCCGGGGCCGCAGGGTACCCACCGGCCGATGCTGCCGCCCGCGCCGCCTCCGCGCGCGCGGCTGCCGTGGCCGCCGCTCTGGTGCCACGGTTCAGCGCGGATGGCCCCGACACCCCTGAAGGCCAGCCAGAAAGCACCGGAGAGCTGGCCGATGACGGTGCGGCAGTCCCATCGCCCGGTGCCCGGGCCACCGGAACTACAAACGGCCCCGGAGCTGCGCAGTCTGCCTCTGGCGGAACTGACCAGGCTGATCACGACCAGTGGGACGGCGTACGAGCGCGAAGCGATTCGGAGGCGCGGTCCGGCCTGGGCCCGAGAGCGGGCTCCGGGGCCCAAGACTCGCAGGCCGAGGCGATCGCGCCGCCTGCGATGAGCACTGCGGCGAACCGGCTGCCCATCTTCGAGTCGGTGGAGTCCGACTGGTTCCGTCGCGGCAAACACGAAGCCATCTCCGCGATGTCCGACCAGGAACCTGGTCATCGGACCGCCGAAGCCGCCGATGGCTGGCGTTCGGCGGCCGATGAGGGCTGGCGGGCCGCGGAGGCGCTCAAGTCACCGTCGGCGGCCGGCCTTACTCCGGCCGGCCTGCCCAGGCGCGTCCCGCAGGCGAACCTCGTGCCCGGCGGGGTGGCCGAGCCAAGCGGGGCGGACCAGCCGGAGCCCGTGCGCTCGGCGTCAGCCACGCGGCAGTTGATGGCGAGCTTCCAGCGCGGTAGCCGGGCCGGGCGCTCGGCACTGCGGGGCAATCGGGCCCCGGGAACCGGAAGTGAGGAAGACGCGTGAATCCAGTCCAGCCCATCAAGCACCTGAGCTGGCTGCTCACCAACCTCATAGAGCGCGTGCCAGCAATCGCTCACGCGATTGTCGTGTCAACCGACGGGCTCGCGCTGGCCTGTTCCGAAGGTTTCCCCGCGGATCGGGCCGATCAGCTATCCGCTATCACCTCCGGGCTTACCAGCCTGACGCAAGGCGCGTCGCGGATGTTCGAGGGAGGGGCCGTCACCCAGACAGTCGTGGAGATGCAGCGCGGCCTGCTGATCGTGGTCTCGATCGGCGATGGCTCGACCCTTGCTGTGCTCGCGGCCAGAGATTGCGACATGGGCCTGGTGGCGTACGAGATGACAATGCTTGCCGACAGGGCGGGCCGAGCCCTAACCCCCAAGATGCGCGAAGCCCTTCAACCGTAGCGCCTGCCGAAAGCCCCAGTTGAGCATCCTCCTCGCGGCGGTGAACCTGGCGCCGGGCCGGGTGGCCGTGCTGTGCAGCACGACGCCGATGAGCACGCGCGTCCCGCGGCGCGCCTCGAACAGCAGGCAGTACCCGGCGGCCAAGGTGAACCCGGTCTTGATGCCGTCCGCCCCGGCGTAGGAGCCGAGCAGCAGGTTGGTGTTCCGCCACGAGTACGCGTGGTGCCCGTTGCGGTTGGCGAGGTGGTAGGCCTGCCGGTCCACGGTGGCGCGGAACGCTGCAAGGGCGATGGCCGCGCGGCCCAGCGCGACCAGGTTCGCGGGCGTGGAGTGGGTGGCGCGCGGGGTCGGGTAAGGCAGGCCGTCGAAGTTCGAGAAGTGCGTCTTGGTCAGGCCCAGCCGCCTGGCCTCCGCATTCATCTTCGCAACGAATGCTGCCCGCCCCGGGCCGTAGGCGGTAGCGAGCACGTACGCAGCGTCACACCCAGAGGGGAGCAGCATGGCATTCAGCAGCTGGCGCGCGGTGAGAACGTCGCCGGCGCGCAGGCCAGCGCTGCTGGCGCCGTGGCTGGCCACGTAACTGACCGCGGATGCGGGGACCCTGATCTTCCGGCCCAGGTTCCCGGCCTCGATCACCACCAGCGCGGTCATGACCTTGGTGACGCTCCCCATCGGCCGTTTGGTGCCGGGGGCCCGGCCCCACAGCCGCTGGCCGGTGCCCGCGTCGGCCAGCTCCGCGCCCTGGGCGCGGACACCAGTGGGTGCCGCCGCGGTGGTCGCGGCCGCGGGCGGCGCGCTGGCGGGCACGGCTCTCGCGGGCAGGCCGCTCGCGCGCACAGTGCCGGTGGGTACGGCGCCAGTGGGGAGGGTGCCGGTGGGCGCAGCGCTCGCGGGCGCGGCCGCCAGGGCGACGCCCAGGACGGCGCCGAAGACGGGCAGGACGGCGAGACGTGCGGGCGGCCGCATAGCACGCAAGGTAATCACATGGTGACCTCCGGCGGAAGCCGGCGCGGCGGTCAGCGGGGCAGGACGTGGGGGTTGAGTACCCCGGCCGGGTCGAAGGCCGCCAGCCACCGGGTTCTGGCCCACATTTCGTGATGGCAACGAATCCTTCTGGGCGGCCTGCGTGACGGTCCTGAGATAACACAGATTTGTGTTATCTCAGGACGCTGTGTATGGTGATGGCATGCCAACTGACGGTGAGATCACGTTCGCCGACCACGCCGGGCGCTTCTACGCCCGGCGCTTCGGCATGGCCCCGATGGTGGGCCGGCTGATCGGCTATCTGGCGGTGTGCGACCCGCGCGAGCAGACCATCAGCGAGCTGGCCGACGCCCTGCTGGCGAGCCGGAGCGCGATCGCCGGAGCGGTGAACGTGCTGGAGAACCTCGGGCTCATCCGGCGCTCCCGGGCGGCGGGCGAGCGGATGGACCGGGTACGCATCGACATGTCGTCGTCCCATGCGATGGGCTTCGACGTCTCCGAGTACCGGGAGATGGCCGAACTCGCCCGAGAGGGTCTGGGCCTGCTGGGCGAGGCGCCACCTGCGCGGAAAGCGGTCTTGCTGGAGTGGGCGGCATTCTCCGATTTCCTGGTAGAGCGGATGCCGGTCTTGGAGCAGGAGTGGAAAGCGCAACGGGAGGCGCTGCGTGCCGCGGGCGAGCTTCCCGGCGACTCGACCACACGGCAAGAAGGGAGAAGGCCATGACGAGCGTGCCCGCTTCGACGGGGATCGCGGCTCGGGACGTGTGCAAGTCGTTCGGCGACCATCTGGTGCTCGACAAGGTGAGCCTGGCCGCGGAGGAGGGCACGATCCTGGCGCTTCTCGGCCCCAACGAGGCCGGCAAGACGACGATGGTCCGCATCCTGTCCACCCTGATCCCGGCCGACTCCGGATCCATGCGCATCGCCGGTCACGACGTGGTCACCGACCCTGACGGAGTACGGGCCGTCATCGGGGTCACCGGCCAGTTCTCAGCCGTGGACAACCTGCTCACCGGCGCCGAGAACCTGCAGATGATCGCCGACCTTCGCCACCTCGGCCGCGAGGCTGGGCGGCGGCGGGTGGCCGAGTTGCTGGAGCAGTTCGAGCTCACCGACGCCGCTCACAAGCTGCTTTCGACCTACTCAGGCGGGATGCGGCGACGGCTCGACCTGGCGATGACCCTCGTCGGCAAGCCTGGGGTGATTTTTCTCGACGAGCCCACCACTGGCTTGGACCCGCGCAGCCGTCGCACCATGTGGCAGATCATCCGCGAGCTGGCCTCCGCCGGGGTCACCATCCTGCTCACCACCCAGTACCTCGACGAGGCAGACCAGCTGGCCGACCGGATCGCGGTGCTCGACCAGGGCCGGATCGTCGCCGAAGGAACCCCCGCCGAACTGAAGAGCCGCATCCCTGGCGGCCACGTCCGACTCCACTTCGCCGATCCCCAGCTGCTGCACTCGGCGAGCGAGCTCCTTCCGGCAGCCGCACCCGACCAGGACGAGCTCGTCCTCCAGGTCCCCGCCGACGGCACCGTCGACTCGCTCCGGGGCCTGCTCGACGAGCTGCACGAAGCCCGTATCTCCGTCGAACGGCTGTCGGTCCATACCCCGGACCTCGACGACGTGTTCTTCGCCGTCACCGGCAGCCACGTCACCGCGCAGCTCAACGGAGACCACGCACCACAAGGAGTACTGCTGTCATGACCACGCTCGCCCACACGCTCAGCGACTCACGGGTGATGCTGCGCCGCAACCTCAAGCACCAGCTCCGCTACCCGTCCATGACCGTGATGCTCATCGGCCTACCCATCGTGCTCTTGCTGCTGTTCGTCTACGTCTTCGGCGGCCAGCTCGGCGCCGGGCTCGGCGCCCACGAGGGGCGCGGCGCCTACCTCAACTACGTGGTGCCAGGGCTGCTGCTCCTCACCGTGGCCTCAGCCATCCAGGGCACCTCAATCATGGTCGCCATGGACATGACCGGCGGCATCATCGACCGGTTCCGCACTATGGCTATCGCCCGTGCCTCGGTCCTCACCGGCCACGTTCTCGGCAGCCTGATCCAAACCCTCGTAGCCATCGCCGTCCTCATCGCAGTCGCCTTCGGACTCGGATTCCGCTCTGCTGCCGGACCGCTCCAGTGGCTGGCCGCGATCGGGATACTGGCCCTGTTCGCCTTCGCGCTGATCTGGCTGGCCGTCGCGCTCGGGCTTGCCGCCAAGAGTGTCGAGACCGCCAGCAACACCCCGATGATCCTGTTCTTGCTGCTGTTCCTCAGCAGCGGCTTCGTGGCCACGGCCACTATGCCAACGGGCCTGCGCCAGTTCGCTGAGTACCAGCCCCTCACCCCCGTCGCCGACACCGTGCGGGGATTGCTCAGCGGCGCCGCCATTGGCGACCACGCCATCGCCGCCATCGCCTGGAGCATCGGCATCGCCGTCGTGGCCTACCTCTGGGCCATCCGCCTCTACAACCGGCGCCGAGCGGCCGAGCCGAAGTGAGCGAGGGCCGCACCGCCGGGCCGCGCTGGGCAGACAGGTGCCGATGACGGCGTCACCCGTCACCGGCACCCAGGCCGACCCGGTTAGCCGGGCTCGCCTGTTACCGCCGTCCGCGGCAGCAGGAACGACAGCACGGCGCAGGCGAGGAACCATGCCGCGGTGAACGGGGCCGTGTGGGTGAAGGCGGCCACGAGCGAGTGCGTGCCGAGGTAACCGAAGAACACGGTGCCGACGGCGGCGATCCCGATCGCGCCGCCGACCTGCTGCGCGGTGGTGAAGACGCCGGACGCCCCTCCGGCCGCCTCCGCGGGCACGGCGGCGAGCACCACATTGACCAGCGGGATGACCAGCAGCGCGAGGCCGGCGCCGGCGACGACCAGGCCGGGCACGAGCGGCCAGGGGCTGGTGCCCGTGCCGATGTAGTGCGCGCCGACGTCGACGGCGGCGACCCCGGCCGCCATCAGCGCGGCTCCCGCCA
>DAITAE010000122.1:0-9976 GCA_036824445.1 Streptosporangiaceae bacterium
GTGCCCGGCTACGGCCTCGCCGCCGCCCAGGCCCAGCACCAGCTGGCCGAGCTCGCCTCGGACCTGGAGAAGCACGGGATCGAGGTCAGCTACGCCATCCACCCGGTGGCTGGCCGGATGCCAGGCCACATGAACGTGCTGCTGGCCGAGGCCAACGTCCCCTATCCGCTGCTCAAGGAGATGGACGAGATCAACCCGGAGTTCCCCCGGGCCGACGTGGCGCTGGTGGTCGGCGCGAACGACGTCACCAACCCGGCCGCCCGGCGCCCGGGCACCGCGATCTCCGGCATGCCGATCCTCGACGTGGACCAGGCCAAGAGCATCATCGTGATCAAGCGGTCGATGGCGTCCGGATACGCGGGCATCGACAACGAGCTGTACGTCGACCCCAAGACCAGCATGTACTTCGCGGACGCCAAGAAGGCCCTGACCGAGCTGACCGCCGCCGTCAAGACCCTGGTCGGCTGACCGCGGGGTCATCGGGACCACCCGGCGCACCTGGCCCGCCCGCGCCACCTGACCTACCCCGGTGCGCCGCGAACTCCTCGAAGGCGGCATAGGCGCGCGGTCCGTACACGGTGCCGGGACCGCCGTTCATAAGGATGGCCACGCCCATTGTCTCGGCCACCTCCTGCGCGGTCGCCCCGCGCAGGGCCGCGGCGCGGGCGTGGGCGAGGATGCAGCCGTCGCATTCCCTGGTCACCGCGATGGCCAGGGCGATCAGTTCCTTGACCGGGGCAGGCAGCGCGCCGCCGTCCCCCATTGCCGCGTGGTGCAGCTGGGCGTAGCCGGCGTACACGCCGGGGATCGCGTCCCTCAGGCGGCGGCCAATGCCGACCAGCTCATTCCGGGTCTCGCGGGCTGAGGTCATGGACGCTCCCTGGGTTATGGTCGGTCGTTGGGACCATTCAACCCCCCGGCCTGCCAGCGGCATCCAGGAGCGCAGTCATGAGCACGACGTCATGAGCACGGTGGACGCGGAGGTGGAGACCCCGGGCACGCCGATCCGTGAGAGCGACCCGCCGGCCGGCCACACCGAGCTGACCAGCGCCCGGCTCGCGCGCGTGGGCGATATCGAGGTGCGCCGGCTGCTCCCGCTGCGCCAGCGCCGCAGCGTGGGCGCGTGGTGCTTTGTGGATCACTACGGCCCGATGTCGGTGGACGGCGTGGCCGGGATGCAGGTCCCGCCGCACCCGCACATCGGGCTCCAGACGGTCACCTGGCTGATCGCCGGGAACGTGCTGCACCGCGACAGCCTCGGCAGCGAGCAGATGATCCGGCCCGGCCAGCTCAACCTGATGACCGCCGGGCACGGGATCGCGCACTCCGAGGAGTCGCCGGCCGATCACGACCCTAGCCTGCACGGGGTGCAGCTGTGGCTGGCGCTGCCCGGCGCCGACCGGCAGGCCGCACCCGCCTTCGAGCATCACGCCCGGTTGCCGGTGCTGGGCCTGGGCGCGTTCGAGGTGACCGTCTTCGCCGGGTCGCTGGCGGATGTCACCTCGCCGGCCCGGACCTACTCCCGGCTCGTCGGCGCCGAGATCCATGCGGTCCGGGACGGAAGCGGCACCATCCCGCTGGTCCCCGGCCACGAGCACGTGGTCTTCGCGGCCAGCGGGGACGCGGTCGCGGGCGGCATTCCGGTGTCCGCGGGCAGCCTGCTGTACCTGGGGACCGGGCGCCGCGCGCTCGCTCTCACCGGGCGGGCGGGCGCCCGGCTGTTGCTCCTCGGCGGCGAGCCGCTGGGCGAGACCCTGCTCATGTGGTGGAACTTCGTCGGGCGGACCCCGGACGACATCGTCGAGGCGGCACGGGCGTGGTCGAGCGGCGAGCGTTTCGGGGAGGTCCAGGGTTACCACGGCCCGCCCCTGGCCGCCCCGCCGCTCGATGCGGTGCGCCTGGCCCGCCGCGCCTCCGGGTCCTGATCAGAAGATGCCGCGGCCGCACCGCCCAGCAGAAGCTGCTTAACGGATGCAGCGTCTGGATGCCGTCACCCGGCACCCGGGCGGCGGCGCGGGGGTTGATGGCAGGATGAAGCCGTGGACACGAGCATGGGCGAGCTGGACGTCGCGCCGGCGCTGACCCGGGCCGACCTGCTGGCCCCGCCGGTAGCGGCCGCGCTGGCGGCACTGGATGGGACCCTGCCGGCGGATGCCGTCGGCGTGGCAGAGATCGACCCGGCGCTGGCCGACACGGCCGCGTTCTGCGAGCGGTACGGGGTAAGCCCCGCCGTCTCGGCCAACTGCGTCGTCATCACCGGCCGGCGCGAGGGCCAGCCGCGCTATGCCGCGTGCGTGGTCCTGGCGACGACCCGGGCGGACGTGAACGGGGTGGCGCGCCGCGAGCTCGACGTCCGCAAGGCGTCGTTCGCACCCGTCGACGACGCGGTCGCCGCGACCGGCATGGAGTACGGCGGGATCACGCCGATCGGCCTGCCGGGCGACTGGCGCGTGCTCATCGATGCCCGCGTCGCCGCGGCGCCGCGGGTGGTGGTGGGCAGCGGCGTCCGGCGCTCCAAGCTGACGCTGCCCGGCAGCCTGCTCGGCCAACTGCCCGGCGCCACGGTCATCGAGGGCCTGGCTCAGCTGGCCCGCTGAGCACCACGACGGAGCGGGGGCCGACGGTGACACGACCGCCGGCCTGGCGCCGCGGCGCCGCGGCGGGCGCGCCCGGGTCGTAGCTGTCGATCTCGGCCCGCCACACGAGCCCGGCCCGGGTCGCCGGGATGACGAAGTCGAGCGGCTCCCACCAGGCGCTGAACAGGACGAGGAAATCGTCATCCACCATCGCGGTGCCGTCGGCCGCCCGGTCGGGGTCGTCGGATCCGTCGAGGTAGATGGCCAGCGAGAGGGCGCTGACGTCGGCCCAGTCGGCCGCCGTCATCGGCGTGCCCGCCGGGGTGAACCAGCCGAGTTCCGACGCCTCCGCCCCGGCGAGGAAACGGCGGCGGCGGAACACCGGGTGCTGCCTGCGGAACGCGACCAGGCGGCGGGTGAAGGCCAGCAGCTCGTCATCCGCGGTGGACCAGTCGAACCAGCTGATCTCGTTGTCCTGGCAGTAGGCGTTGTTGTTGCCCTGCTGGGTGCGGCCGCGCTCGTCCCCGCCGAGCAGCAACGGCACGCCGAACGACAGCAGCTCCGCGGTGAGCATCGCCCGGCGCTGCCGCGCGCGCAGCGTCAGGACGGCGGCGTCGGTGGTGGGCCCCTCCACGCCGCAGTTCCAGGACCGGTTGTCGCTGGTCCCGTCGCGGTTGGACTCGCCGTTCGCCTCGTTGTGCTTGTCGTTGTAGGAGACCAGGTCGGCCAGGGTGAATCCGTCGTGCACCGTGACAAGGTTCACCGAGGCGGTCGGCCGGCGCCGTTCCGCCCCGCCGTAGAGGTCTGACGAGCCGCAGAACCGGGTGGCGAACTCGCCGATCCCGATGTCGTGGCTGCGCCAGAAGTCGCGCATGCTGTCGCGGTACTTGCCGTTCCACTCCCGCCACAGCGGCGGGAAGCGGCCGAGGTCGTAGCTGTCCATCTGGCCCACGTCCCAGGGCTCGGCGATGAGCTTCGCCCGCGACACCACCGGGTCCTGCGCGACGAGGTCGAAGAAGGCCGACAGCTGGTCGAACCCGCCGTCCTGCCGGGCCAGCGTGGGCGCGAGGTCGAACCGGTAGCCGTCGACGCGCATCTCCGTGAGCCAGTACCGCAGCGAATCCATGATCAGCTGTAGCGTCACCGGGTTCCCGGCGTTCAGCGAGTTGCCGGTGCCGGTGGTGTCGGCGTAACGGCTGGGGTCGCCGGGCTCGAGCCGGTAGTACGCGGGATTGTCCAGGCCCCGGAAGCACAGCGTGGGCCCCAGGTGGCCGGCCTCGGCGGTGTGGTTGAAGACGACGTCGAGCAGCACCTCGAGGCCCGCCGCGTGCAGGGCGTCCACCATGCCCTTGAACTCGGCGACCTGGCCGCCATGCGATCCGGCCCGCACCGCCGCGGAATAGCCATCGTGCGGCGCGAAGTACCCGATCGTGTTGTAGCCCCAGTAGTTCGTCAGCCCGCGCGCGATGAGGAAGCTCTCCGGCACGTTCTGGTGCACGGGCAGCAGCTCGACGGCCGTTACCCCGAGGTCGGTCAGGTAGCCGACGGCGGAGGGGTGCGCGAGCCCGGCGTAGGTGCCGCGCAGCCGCGCCGGCACGCCCGGATGGCGCATGGTGAACCCCTTGACGTGCAGCTCGTAGATGACCGTGTCCGCGTAGTCGTGCCGCGGCCGCTCGCCGCCGGCCCACCGGAACTCCCCGTCCACGACGAGGCTGCGCGGCACATGGCCGGCCGAGTCAAGCGCGCTCGGCGCGTCCGGGTTGCCCGCCGCGTAGCCCAGCACCTCCGGCCCGAACGCGACCTCCCCGCTGACCGCCCGGGCGTAGGGGTCGAGCAGCAGCTTCGCCGGATTGCAGCGCAGCCCCCGGGCCGGATCGTAGGGGCCCGCTGCGCGGTACCCGTACGCCTGCCCGGACCCGACCCCGGGCATGAAACCGTGCCAGATGCCGGCGTCGTACTCCCGCAGCGGTATCTGGGTTTCCGTGCCCGCGCCGTCGAACAGGCACAGCGTCATGGCGTCGGCGACACCCGACGCCACGGCGAAGTTCGTTCCGCCGTCGCAGGGGGTCGCGCCGAGCGGGAACTGGCTCCCCGGGAGCGCCTCCGCCTGGCCCGCGGCCTGCACGCTGGTCATGACGGGGTCTGCCTCGCCAGGATCCGGATCACGTCGCCCACCGAGGGGACCTCACCGTGGCGGCGGCGGATCAGGTCGGCGACCAGGCCCGTCCAGCCGGTCTGGTGGGAGGCACCAAGGCCGGCCGCGTTGTCGCCGTGGAAGTACTCGCTGAACACGAGATTGTCCTTCCACGCCGGGTCGTTCTGCAGGCGCTCGACCCGCCCGAAGCAGGGCCGCCGGCCATCGGGGCCGGCGAGGAAGATCGAGATCAGCCGGTGCTGCAGGTCCAGCGCGATGGCGTCCAGCGGCAGCCGTCGCCCGGAGCCTGCCGGGTACTCCAGCGTGAGCCCGTCGCCGAAGAACCGGTTGTAGCGCTCCAGGCAGTCGATGACCAGATAGTTGAGCGGGAACCAGAGCGGCCCGCGCCAGTTCGAGTTCCCGCCGAACATGGCGGTGGTGGACTCGGCCGGCTCGTAGTCGATCGTGGCGCCGGTGCCGTCGAGGTTGAGCGTGTACGGGTGATCGCGATGGTAGGCGGACAGGGCGCGCAGGCCGTAGGGAGACAGGAACTCCGCCTCGTCGAACAGGTGGCCGAAGAGCCTCTCGAGCCGGTCCATGCCCACCACGCTGAGCAGCAGCCGCTGCTGGCCGGGCTCCCCGCGCAGCACCCCGAGCTGCCGCAGCTTCTCGCGGTCGGCGAGGCCCTGGCGCTGCAGGAAGTCCGCGAAATGCTTGCCGACCGTCAGCGACCGGTCGAGCATCCCCTCGTCGAGGACCGCCACCGCAAGCAAGGGGATCATGCCGACCATCGACCGGACCTTCACCGGGATGTCCGTCCCGCCCGGCGTGTGCAGCCGGTCGTAGTAGAGGCCATCGGCGTCGTCCCAGATGCCCTGGCCGTCGATCGCGTCGCTGATGGCGGCGAAGTGCTCCAGGAACTTCAGGACGAGGTCGGTGGCGGGCCGGCGGCCGGTCCGGTTCAGCACCGCCGCGATGCTCCCCATGGCGATCGCGTAGAACGCCATCCAGCCGGTGGCGTCCGACTGCTCCAGCGTGCCGCCCACCGGCAGGTGCGAGCGGTCGATCGGGCCGATGTTGTCGAGCCCGAGGAACCCGCCCTCGAACAGGTTGTTGCCCTCGGCGTCTTCCCGGTTGATCCACCAGGTGAAGTTGACCAGGAGCTTGTCGAAGATCCGGCTCAGGAAGCTGAGGTCCCGGCCGCCGTCGATCGTGAACACCTCGAGGGCGGCCCATGCCTGGACCGGTGGGTTGACGTCGGAGAAGTCCCACTCGTAGGCGGGCAGCGCACCGTTCGGGTGCTGAAACCATTCCCTGCACAGCAGGATCAGCTGGTATTTGGCGAACGCGGGGTCGAGGTGCGCCAGGGCGACGCAGTGGAAGGCCATGTCCCAGGCGGCGAACCAGGGGTACTCCCACTTGTCCGGCATCGACATGATGTCGAAGGAGTTGAAGTTGCGCCACCGGGCGTTGCGGCCACCACGGCGGGCGGCCGGCGGGGGCGGCTGCGCGGGATCACCGTCGAGCCAGCGGGCCACGTCGTAGTGGTAGAGCTGCTTGCTCCACAGCATGCCGGAGAAGGCCTGCCGCATGACGGCCGCCTCGTCGGCGCCGGCCCGCATCGGCGTCATCTCGGCGTAGAACTCGTCGGCCTCGGCGCGCCGGGCGGCCACCACTCGCTCGAACTGCTGGCCGAGGGCCGCGTCCGGCACGGTACCGCCCGGCCTGCTCGGGCGGAGCCGGAGCCGCAGTTCGGCGGTGGCGCCCGGCGGCACCTCCAGCCGGTACCAGAACGCGCACTTGGTGCCGCGGCGGTCCGGGTTGACGGTGGCCGCGCCGTGGATCACGTGGTCGTTGATGCCGTCCTTCGGGTACGGCGTGGCCGGCGCCACCCCATACAGGCGGCGGAGGTTGGTCTCGTTCTCGCAGAACACCAGGGTGGGCACGGTGCCGTCCGGCGCGTTGCCCGCGAACAGCTCCAGGGTGCCGAGGAACGGGTGCTCGACCCGGGCGGACGTCGCGCCCGCCGCCGTCATGACCGGCCTGGGGGCTCCGAGGTCCCAGGACCAGGTGTTGCGGAACCACGCGGTCGGCAGCACGTGCAGCGTGTCGGTTTCCGGGCCGGCGTTGGTCACGGTGACGACCATGAGGACGTCGGTGGGGTCGGCCTTCGCGTAATGGACCTCGGTGATCCAGTAGCGGTCGCCGTCGAATATCCCGGTGTCGAGCAGCTCATATTCCGGGTCGGACTTGCCGCGCCTGCCGTTCTCCGTCTTAAGTTTTTCATAGGGAAACGCCAACTGCGGGTAATGGTAGCGCCAGCGGTTCCAGGCATGGCTGGGCACGGCGTCGAGGTACCACCAATACTCTTTGACGTCCTCGCCGTGGTTTCCCTCCGCGCCGGTCAGCCCGAAGGCGCGCTCCTTCAGGATGGGATCACTCCCGTTCCACAGCGCCAGCCCCAGGCACAGGCGCTGCTCGATGTCGCAGAACCCGGCCAGACCGTCCTCACCCCACCGGTAGGCGCGGGAACGGGCGTGGTCGTGCGGCAGGTAGCCCCAGGCCTCGCCGTCCGCGCTGTAGTCTTCGCGAACCGTGCCCCACTGGCGCTCGCTCACGTACGGCCCCCACAGGTACCAGTCGCTGGCCTGGCGAAGGCCGTCCTCGAGCCGCCCGAACCCGGCCACCCGCTCACTTTCCGTACTCATTGAATTCTCCTGGTTTCCAGGGGCCGTTAGAATTCCCT
Organism: Streptosporangiaceae bacterium; assembly: GCA_036824445.1. Classification (GTDB taxonomy): domain Bacteria; phylum Actinomycetota; class Actinomycetes; order Streptosporangiales; family Streptosporangiaceae; genus UBA9676. The sequence continues at coordinate 7,457 of DAITAE010000122.1, forward strand.
ATGTGCGGCGCTGAGTAACCTGCCTCATCCACACCAATATGCTTCCGGGCGCACCGGCACGCGTCACTCAGGACGGGTGATTCGGCGAATTTCGGCCCAGGGCCTCGCGACAGATATGTGATCGGACGCGAGGCAAGGGGCACGAGTTACACGCCGGGCAGCGACCCGCGGGGCGGAGCGCCGTCAGGGACCTTCTTCCCCTTCCGCGGGCACGGGGGCTTGGGCCAGACTGGAACCGCGGCGAAAGGGGTGCCGCCATGAACAGTGCCCACGGGAAGCCCCGGATTGTCGTGGGTGTGGACGAGTCGCCGGCCTCGCTGGCCGCGCTGCGGTGGGCGGCGCGGGAGGCCGGGTTGCGCGCGACCCGGCTCCAGGTGGTGCGGGCCTGGGAGCGCGCGCGGTGGCGGTTGGCACCGTACGCTTCCCGTGTCCGCCCGGGAGGCAGGGACGAGGACCGCGCTGAGGCGGGTGCCCGCCTGGAGGGGGCGGTGCGGACTGCGCTTGGCCCGGCGCCGGCGATCCCGGTCACGGTGGAGGTGGCCGAGGGGCTTGCCACACAGGTGCTGCTCGACCGGGCGGCAGGTGCCGAACTGCTGGTGCTGGGCGGCGTCGCCTCCACAGGGAGCGACGCGATCGGCCCGGTGGCGCGGGACTGCCTCCGGCATCCGCCCTGCCCGATCGTGGTTGTCAGCTGGGAAAGGCCAGGCGCCCCGGTGCCGGTGTGACCGCTCCCGTGATGAGGCTTCAGGCCACCGGCGCGTGGGCCACGAAGATGCAGAACGGGTGCCCCGCGGGGTCGGCGTAGACGCGCAGCGGTTCCTCGGGATCGCGGGAGCGGTCGTAGAGCAGCCGGGCGCCCAGTGCCAGGGCCCGGTCGTGCTGGGCGTCGAGGTCGCCGGGCGTGGGGACCGTCAGGTCCAGGTGCAGTTGCTGCGGGACTGGGCCGGTCGGCCACGTCGCCGGCGGCAGCTCAGCCACCTGCTGGAACGCGATCCGGGTCGGGCCAGCGGGGTCCCGCAGCACCAGCCAGTCGCAGCCCTGCGGGTCCGGCTCACCGGCGGCCGGGGGCTCGTCCCCGGGCCGGTAGGTCAGGCCGAGCAGCTGACGGTAAAACTCCGCAAGCGCACGCGCGTCGGTGGAGTCGAGAACCACCTGCCGGAACTCGGGGAATCCTTGCCCCGCTCCCACCGGCACCTCCCGTGACGGCTAGGGCTTTCCGGTCCCCCCAGGCCGGGTTCCGGCTATGGGCGGGACCGCAGCATGCCGCCCAGCTTGAAGACACCCACGACGACGAGGGCAACCAGCGCGACCCAGAACAGGAAGTGCAGCGCGGAAACCACCAGCGAGATCACCATGAACACGGCGAGCGCGGCGAGAAGGATCAAGATCAGACGTCCCATGTCTCCACGATATGCCACAGCGGCAACGTGTTCAGCCTGGGTCAGGGGTGAGCCGGCCGGCCGGGTGGCCCGTCGGGCGCGAGGTGCGCTGCGGCGACGCGCTTCGGCACGACCATGCGCCAGGCGTCGAGGACCAGTTCGGCCATCTCGGTGTGCTCAAGGGCGCCGAGTCTCACCAGCACCCAGTTGTAGCGCAGGTCTGACTGGCCCGGCATCATGAACTTGCCGGGTTCCGACGCGACCAGCGCGGCGCGCTCTTCCTTCGGGAAGCCGAACCCCATGATCGTTTCGTCGGCGGAGAACGCGAGGTAGACGATCCGCCCGACACGGAACTTCACCCGGTCCCTGACGAGGACCTCGTAGGAACGGGGCAGCCGGGAGGCGATCGCCCGCACGTCGTCGATGGTCACCACGGTCGCGAGCCTAGTCAGCCACAGCGACAATCGGCCCCCGGCGCCGCCTCGCCCGGCCGCGCGTCCGGCTGAGTACGTCCCGGCTGGGGATCAGCGCAGGCGCGCCAGCAGATCGGCGTAGGCCTCGGTGTAGCGGGCGACGTCGGCGCGCGCCGCGGGGACCGGGACGGTGGGGCCCGCGCCCGGCAGCGCCTCCCACACGCCGCGGTTGGCGAGCCAGATCCGCATGAGCCGTGTGAGCTGGTCGTCTGTGAGCGCGTGCGCCTCGGCCCCGGTGCGCGGCCTGGGCCCATACCACTGCCCTGTGCGGGGCCCGAGCCGGATCACCGTCCACGGCAGGCCCGCCGAGCTGATCGCCGCCTCGATCCCGTCGGCGAGCTCGCTGCCGAGCGCGGAGGTGTGCGCATAGGCGCCGGGGACAAGCACCTCGGTCAGTGCCGCCTTCGCGGCAGCGGCCGACAGCGGGTTGCCGAACAGGGTGCCGCCGGTCGCGACGTTGCGCGCCACGTCCAGCTGCTCGCCCAGCTCGGCGGTGACCCCGTAGGCGCCCATCGGCAGGCCGCCCGCGACCGCCTTGCCGATCGTGACCACGTCCGGCCGCAGCTGCCACATCCCGGTCGCCCCGCCGGGCCCGACGACGTGGCTGTGGGTCTCATCGATGGCCAGCAGGGCGCCATACCGGCGGGTCAGGTCGCGCAGCGCCTCGT
>DAITAE010000123.1:0-9972 GCA_036824445.1 Streptosporangiaceae bacterium
CGGGATCAGGCACACGTCGCGGCGGGTGTCGCCGCGCTCGCGGTGATAGTGGCGGATCGCCAGCAGGCCGGCCAGCTCGCCCTGCGACCCGGCGTTCGGCTGCAGCGACACCGCGTCGTAACCGGTGATCTCGGCCAGCCAGGACTCCAGGTCGCCGATGAGCTCGGCGTAGCCGAGGGCCTGTTCCGGCGGGGCGAAGGGGTGCAGGTTGGCGAACTCCGGCCAGGTGATGGCCTCCATCTCCGCCGCCGCGTTCAGCTTCATCGTGCACGAGCCCAGCGGGATCATCGACCGGTCCAGCGCGATGTCGAAGTCGGCCAGCCGCCGCAGGTAGCGGAGCATGGCCGTCTCGCTCCGGTGCTCGTGGAAGACCGGGTGGGTGAGGTAGGGCGAAGTGCGCCGCAGGCCCGCCGGGAGCGCCTCGCCGCCGTCGGCCGGACGCACCTCCCCGGCCGGGCGGCCGGTCAGCGCGGCCGCGACCTGCCGCACGTGGTCTCCGGTTGTCGTCTCGTCGCAGGCGACCTGCACCGTGTCCGGGTCCGCCAGGAACACGCTGTAGCCGGCCTGCCGGGCCCGCTCCACCGCCGCTGCCGCGCCGCCCGGCATCCCGTGGACCCGGACCGTGTCGAAGAAGGCCGAAGACTCCACCGCGGCGCCCAGGGTGCGCAGCGTCGCCGCCAGGGCCACGGCCTTGCCGTGCACCCTGCGGGCGATCGCCGCCAGGCCGTCCGGGCCGTGGTAGGCGGCGTACATCCCGGCGATGACCGCCAGCAGCACCTGTGCGGTGCAGATGTTGCTTGTCGCCTTCTCCCGGCGGATATGCTGCTCCCTGGCCTGCAGGGCGAGCCGGTAGGCCGGGTGGCCGTCGGCGTCCACCGACACGCCCACCAGCCGGCCCGGCAGCTGCCTGCGCAGGCTGTCATGCACCGCGATGTAGGCGGCGTGCGGCCCGCCGAAGCCCATCGGCACGCCGAACCGCTGGGTGGTGCCGATCGCGATGTCGGCGCCCAGCTCTCCCGGCGGCGTGAGCAGGGTCAGCGCGAGCAGGTCGGCGGCAACGGCCACCGTCGCGCCGCGGCCGCTGGCGGCCGCGATGATCGGCCGTGGGTCGGCGATCTCGCCGCTCGCCCCGGGATAGGCCAGCAGCACGCCGAACAGCTCCCCCTCCGGCTGGGCCGCCACCACCTCCGGGGTGAGGCGGGCGACGACCAGGTCGATGCCCAGCGGCTCGGCCCGCGTGGCCAGCACCGCCAGCGTCTGCGGCAGGCAGTCGGCGTCGGCCAGGAAGATGCTGCCCTTGCCGGCCGCCCGCCGGGCCAGCGTCATCGCCTCGGCGGCGGCGGTCGCCTCGTCCAGCAGGGACGCGCCCGCGACCGGCAGCCCGGTCAGGTCGGCGACCATCGTCTGGAAGTTCAGCAGGGCTTCCAGCCGTCCCTGCGAGATCTCCGGCTGGTAGGGCGTGTAGGCCGTGTACCAGCCGGGGTTCTCCAGCACGTTGCGGCGGATCACGGCCGGGGTGATGGTCGGGTAGTAGCCGAGCCCGATCATGGACGTGAGGACCTGGTTCCGGGCCGCGAGCCGGCGCAGCTCGGCCAGAGCGCCCGGCTCCGACAGCGGCTCGGGCAGGCCGGGCAGGTCCAGTGGGGGCACGCCGGTGGCGGCCAGGGCCGGCGGCAGCGCGGCGGCGGCCAGCTCGTCCAGCGAGGAGTAGCCGACGGCCGCGAGCATCCGCTCCTGCTCATCAGGGGACGGCCCGATATGGCGTGACGCGAAGTCCATGGAGCCTCCAGAGGGAGCCACCGGGTGCCGGTCACCCGGCTGTGGTCCTCCCCCTCTGTCATCGCCCCCGACGCCGGGCAGCACGACTCCAGAGACGCCTGTCCCGTCCGGTCCCTGGTGCCTGAGAGGTTCCGGGGAGGTTGCCCCTTCGGCGCCCCGCGCTGGCCGCGCAAGGTCTCTCCCGGACGGTGTCGTCGGCAGCCCCGAGCTTACCCGAGAGACAGGTTCATATTTCGTCCCACCGGAACACCCGTACCGCGATCAGCGTGAGCACGGCGGCGAACGCCAGCAGCAGGCCCATGGCCGGCAGCGCGGACGCCGGGCCGTCGCCCCGGGCCATCACGTTCTGCATGCCGATGACCAGATAGCGCAGCGGCATCACGTACGAGACGTTCACGATCCATTGCGGCGCGAAGGCGAGCGGGATGAACGCCCCGCCCAGGAACGCCATCGGCAGGATGATCAGGTTCACCAGCGCGGTGGCGGCCTCCTGGGACTTGGCGAGCGCCCCGACCAGCAGCCCGATCGAGAGGAAGGCGAGCGTGCCGCAGATCACGACCGGGATCGCCATCCACCAGTAGGCGGTGAGCTTGAGCCCGAAATAGGGCGTCGTGGCGATGGCGATGAACACGAACGTCTCGACGACCGCGACCGCGACGCTGACCGCGATCCGCGCTGTGACGATCGACGTCGTGCTGACCGGGGCGAGACGAAGCCTGCGCAGCAGCTTGTTCTTCCGCCATCCGACGAGAGTGATCGCCGCCGCGAACGCCCCGCTGGAGGCGATCGCCCAGCCGAGCAGGCCCGGCGTCAGGTACTGGATCGGCTTGGCCGATTTGTCCTCCACCTGCTGGGTGGTCAGCTGAAAGGCCGGCGGCCGGGGGGATGCCGCCTGGTTCGCCTCCTGCACGATGCCGGAGAATACGCTGGTCACCACGCCGGCGATGGTCGGGTTGGCGACCGAGTAGTGGACGATGAGACGGCCCCCTTGCTGCTGAACGGCTGCGTCGACGTTGCCCTGCCGCACGTCGTTCAGCGCCGTGGCCAGGCTGGCGCGCCGGGTGACGTCGAGCACTTTGTTCAGCTGGCCGTGGCTGGCCGCCCGCGCCTGGTCGAGCACGCTGACCTTGCCGATCTCCACGACGGTGACCTTGGGCGTGCTGCTGCTCTTGTAGATGGAGCCGAACAGCAGCAGGAACAGGACCGGGAAAAGGATCGTGAAGAACAGGGCCGCACGGTCACGGACGAAGCCGAAGAACATCGCCCGGGACAGGCTCCGGAACCCCTGCCAGTTCGCCCTGCGGGTGGCGGGCCTGGGCGCCCCGTCCGCCGTCATGCCCGGTACTCCCGGCCGGTGAGCTGGAGAAACACGTCCTCCAGCGAGGCGCCGGTGACCTGCAGGCCGGCCAGGGCGTCGCGCTCGGCGAGCCGGGCGAGGATCGGGGCCGGCTCGGTCGTGGTGATGGTGAGCGATACCCCGTCATCGGCGACCTGGGCACCGTTGGCGATGGCCCGCGCTTCGTCCTGCGCGAGGGTGCCCGACGCCACGCTGATCCGGACCGGATGCGCCAGGTCGCGGACCAGGGCGGCGGGCGCCCCGATCCGCAGGATCTTGCCGTGGTCCATGATCGCCACCCGCTGGCAGAGCGTCTCCGCCTCGTCCATGTGGTGCGTGGTGAGTACCACGGTGTGGCCCTCCGCGGCGATCGCGCGCAGGAGGTCCCACAGGTTGCGGCGGGCCTGCGGGTCCAGCGCCCCCGTCGGCTCGTCGAGGAACAGCACGTCGGGGCGGTGCACCAGCGCACACGCGATCGAGAGCCGCTGCGCCTGGCCGCCGGAGAGCTTCTCGGTCCGGGTCGCGGCCGCGCTGGTCAGGCCGACTACCTCCAGCATCTCGTCGGTGCGCTGGAGCGGGAGACCGTAGAGATCGGCGAACGTGCGCAGCTGCTCGCGCGCGGTGAGCCGCTCGAAGAACGACGTCGCCTGCAGCTGAACGCCGATCCGGGGTAGCAGGGCCGAGTTCCGCGGCCATGGCGGCAGCCCCAGCACGGTCACCTCGCCGCCGTCCGGCTCGCGCAGTCCTTCCATGATCTCGAGGGTGGTGGTCTTCCCCGCCCCGTTCGGGCCGAGGATGCCGAAGAACTCGCCGTGGCCGACCTCGAACGTCACCCCGTCCACCGCGTGCAGGTCGCCATAGGACTTCCGGACGTCCTGCACAGTGATGGCTGCCGTCACGCCGGAACCCTATCCGACGGGGAGCCAGCCGCCGGGCATCGGGGACCGAGTCCATCACCCGGCCGCCCGGCGCTACCTGTCGCGCCCGTCAGCCCGTTCTCTTGGCCCGGCGCCGCGCGAGCTCGTCGTGGCCACCGGTGCCCTCCAGCCCTGCCCGCTGCCCCCCGGGCTCGTCGGCGGGCTCCGACGGCAGCTCGGCCAGCGTCCCGTCGACCTCCTGCCAGATCCGGCCGAGCGCGATCCCGAACACGCCCTGCCCGCCGGCCAGCAGATCCACCACCTCATCGGGAGAGGTGCACTCGTAGACGCTGACGCCGTCGCTCATGAGGGTGAGCCCGGCCAGGTCCTCCGTGCCGCGGTCACGAAGATGGTCGACGGCGGCGCGGATCTGCTGCAGTGAAATCCCGGTGTCGAGCAGGCGCTTGACGACCTTGAGCACGAGGATGTCGCGGAAGCTGTAAAGCCGCTGCGACCCCGACCCGTGCGCGGGACGGACGCTGGGCTCCACCAGCGCGGTGCGCGCCCAGTAGTCAAGCTGGCGGTAGGTGATCCCGGCGGCGGAGCAGGCGGTGGGTCCCCGGTAGCCGACGTTCCCGGGGTGAGCGGTGAGGTCTTCCCCGAACAGGAGGCCCTGCTCGCCGGCGCGCTCGATCGCGGCGCCACGGTCGCGCGACTGGCCGCCGTCTTTCTCGGTTACCGCCACACCCGCCTCCGCCCCTGAGCTGGTCACCCTGGGTACTCGTTTCGAACGCTAGGCCGACCCGACCGGCGGGTCAACGATCTCCCGCGGCGCGTCGCTCAGGAGCTCCGTGTCACGTGGCACGACCGAAATCTTCGGGGGTGATGGTGTCGAGAAACTCGCGGAACTTCTCGACCTCATCCTCCTGTTCGTCCGGGATCGCCACCCCGGCCTCATCCAGGATCTCGTCGCTGGCGAAGATCGACGCACCGGTCCGGAGCGCGAGCGCGATCGAGTCCGACGGCCGGGCACTCACTTCCTTCCCGTTGGAGAAGATGAGATCGGCGAAGAAGATGCCGTCCCGGAGCGCGGTGATATTGACCGTGTTCAGCTGCACTCCGAGCGCTTCGAGCACGTCACGGAACAGGTCGTGGGTCAGCGGCCGGGCGGGCACCATGCCCTGCTGCGCGAACGCGATCGCCGTGGCCTCCACCGGGCCGATCCAGATCGGCAGATACCTCTCCCCCTCCACCTCCTTGAGCAGAACGATGGGCTGGTTCGTGGGCATCTCCACCCGGACGCCGACGACCTCCATCTTCTTCACAACGGGCTCCGTCCTCACCTGCGCTGGACACCGCAGCGTCCCGAAACTCATGAAGGCCTTCTCCTGTCAACGTACACCCGCGCGCGGGGCGGCGACGCCCGCGCCCTGCGCTCAGTCATCCGGCCGGCCCGGGCGCGGGTCGCCGAAACCGGCGTCGGCGAGCGCCGCCTCGATCAGCGCGGCGTGCAGCTGGAGGGCGATGGCGGCGATCTCACGGGCGGTCTGGCGGGCCCGGTCCCGCGCCCCTGGGCTGCGCTGGCGCAGTATCGGGGCCACCACCTGCTCGATCAGCGCGGTCTCGCGTTCCACCGACGCGCGCAGCACCCGCAGGTTCCTGGCCTGGACGCCGTAACCGCCGAGCGCCACGATGGCGCGGGAGGCCGCCAGAGCGTCCGGGCCGTAGTGACGGCCGCTGCGCCGCACCAGCCCGAAGTCCTCCAGCTCGGCCAGCTGGGCTTCGTCCAGGCCGGTCGCCTCCAGCAGTTCGCGCCTGGTCAAGGGCCCGCCGGGGTGGGCCTGCCCGGCGGGCCGGCCCGCGTGCGCCGGGTACCGGTCCGGCTCGCCGGCGCCGTCCTCCTCCACCGCGTCGAGCTGATCCTTGATCACCCGCAGCGGCAGGTATTGGTCCCGCTGGGCAGTGAGGATGTAGCGCAGCCGCTCCACGTCGGCCGGTGCGAACTTCCGGTAACGGGACGGGGACCGGGCGGGCTGGATGAGTCCTTCGTTCTCCAGGAAGCGAATCTTCGAGACGCTCACGTCGGGGAAATCGGCGCGCAGCAGGGCCAGCACCTCGCCGATCCCGAGGTACGCCCGGGCGGGCTCAGCACTCATGCCCCTACCTGCGCACCTCCGCCACGGCCGGCCTGGGACCGCCGCCCGGCGAGAAACATCAGCCGGAACTTACCTACCTGGACCTCGTCGCCGTCGTTCAGATCGGCCTCCTCGATCCGCTCCCGGTTCACGTAGGTTCCGTTCAGGCTCCCCACATCACGCACGGTGAATCCGCGCGGGTGGCGGTAGAACTCCGCGTGGCGGCGGGACACCGTCACATCGTCGAGGAAGATGTCGCTCTCCGGGTGCCGGCCTGCCGTGGTGAGGTCGCTGTCGAGCATGAACCGGCTGCCCGCGTTGGGGCCGCGTTTCACCACGAGCAGGGCGCTGCCCAGGGGCAGCATCTCAACCGCCCCGGAGTCGGCGAGTGGCTCATCCGGTTCCGCCTCGGCCAGCTCGGAACCGCCGAGAGAGATCGTCGATGTGCTCTCGCCAGGCTCGCCCCCGCCACGCGCCAGCGCGATCCCGCAGTGGGAGCAGAACCGGGCATCTTCGGGGTTCTCTTGCCCGCAGCGGGCGCAGTAGACGCGCGGCATGTCGTGGCCCAGCCTCTCATCCGCCGGCAGTGGGCTCGGGCCGGGAACCGCGTTCGCGCGCGCGGCTCTCGGCGTCAGCTCTGGTTCGTTCGCCCACGCTACCTGCGAAGCGTGCGCCCGGTCCATGCGCCACGCATTCCACCGGCCACGCCACCACGAGCCCCGCCGGCCGCGGCTGGCCGGGGCCCGCGCCGTATCGGGCCCGGCGGCCGTCAGCGTTCCCCGGTAGCTCTGAGGGGGATGGTCGCGACGCCTCCGCCACATCAGGTCAAACCTCCGGCGCGTCCTGGGCTGCAAAGCAGATGAACAGGAATTCTCTCACGTGCAGCGTATCCGCGAGGGCCCCTTGCCGGGCCCGGCCCGGCTGCTCAGGCGCCGGCCTGCTCGGCGACCGCGGCCCACTCGTCGAGCAGCGCCTGGGCGGCGTCGGCGTCGGCGCCCTCCGCCCACAGGTGCGTGACGGCATCCGCCGGATCGGGCAGCACGAGGACCCAGCCGCCATCGGGTTCGACCACCCGCACGCCGTCGGTGGTGTCGAGCGTCCGGCCGGCCGCGGCCTCCACCACGGTCCGCATGACGCTGCCCTTCGCCGCCCACGGGGTGGGCATCGACCGCTTGAGCAGATGCGCCCGGGGGATCCGGGCATCGATCTGGCTGACCGTGAGCCTGGTGCGCGCGACCAGCCCGAGCAGCAGCGCGAACGCGGCGATGCCGTCCAGTGTCCGGGAGAACTCGGGGACCACGTACCCGCCCCGGCCGTCCGCCCCGAAGATCACGTCGTCGGCCGCGGTCGCCTCGGTGAGGCGATGCAGGGAGGTCGGTGTCCACACCACCTTCACCCCGTGGAAACCGCTCACCCGTTCGGCGACGCGGGTGGTGGTGACCGGCAGGGCGACCTGGCCCGCCCGCCGTTCGGCGGCGATCAGGTCAAGCACCACCAGCAGCGCCCGGTCGTCGCTGACCATCGCACCCTTGTCGTCGACCAGCTGGATCCGCTCGCCGACCTGGTCGAACCGGACGCCGAACGCGGCCCGGGCCGAGGCCACGAGCTCGGACAGGCGCTGCATGCCCGCCCGCAGCTGTGCCAGGCTCTGCGTCGGTGACGCCTCATCGAGGCGGTTGTTGACGGTGAGCACGTCGACCCCGATCCGCCCCAGCAGCTCCGGCAAGACCAGCGACGCGGTGCCGCCGGCGCAGTCGACGACCACCTTGAGCGCCGCCTCCCGCACGCCGGTCATGTCCACGGACCGCAGCAGCTCGGTCGCGTAGGACTCCACCACGCGCGGCGGGTAGCTCAGCTCGGCGATCTCGCCGGGGAAGGCGCGCCGGTACTCCTGCCGGGAGAACACCCGCTCAAGCTTGCGGGCCGCCGCCTGGGACAGATCGGCTCCGCGCTCATCGAGGAAGACGATGTCGATCGACTGCGGGTCGCCGGCGGTGGTGCGCAGTGCGATGCCGCCGCTGCACTCGCTGCGGGCGGTCTGGAACCTCGCTACCGGCAGCGGCTGCGCCTCCAGGTCCACTACGTCGATCGCGCTGGCGTTGAGCGCGCCCTGCACCGCGCGTTTGAACGCCCGGGCCGCCCGCGATGCGTCACGCGAGGTGGTGACCACCGCACCTTTCTTCAGGGTGGTCGCGTACGCGCTGGCCAGCCGGACGCAGAGCTCCGGGGTGATCTCCACGTTGACCAGGCCGGAAACGCCGCGCAGGCCGAACAGGGTTCGCTGCCCGCGTGACTCCCAGATGACGCTGGTATTCACCACCGCGCCGGCCTCGATGGTCTTGAACGGGTAGACCTTAACCCCGGCGGACACGTATGCCTCCGGCTCGATCACGCACTCGTCCCCGACGACCGCGCCCTCCTCGATCCGGGCCGAGCCCATCACGTCGGTGTTCTTTCCGATGACACAGCCCCTCAGCGTTGTTCCCTGGCCTACGTAGACGTTGTTGTGAACCACCGCCCGGTGCAGGAATGCCCCTTCCTTCACCACCACGTTGCTGCCAACCACGGTGAACTCGCGGAGCTGGGCGCCCGCCTCGATCTTGGCGTAGTCGCCGATGCACAGCGGCCCGGACAGCAGCGCCTCCGGGTCGACCTCGGCTCCCTCGCCGACCCACACCCCGGGCGATACCTCGAACCCGTCCATTTCCGTCTCGACCCGGCCGCACAGCACATCCGCCTGTGCCTTGAGGTAGCTCTCGTGGGTCCCGACGTCCTCCCAGTACCCGTCGCCGACCCAGCCGTACAGCGGGGCGCCTGTCTTCAGGAGCTGCGGGAACACATCACCGGACCAGTCGACAGAAGCGCCGGCCGGCACCTCGGCGAGCACCTCGGGCTCCATCACGTAGATGCCGGTGTTCACCGTGTCCGAGAAGACCTGCCCCCAGGTGGGCTTCTCCAGGAAGCGCTGGATGCGCCCGTCCTCCCCCACGATGATGATCCCGAATTCAAGCGGGTCCGGCACCCGGGTGAGGCCGACGGTCACCAGAGCGCTGTTCTTCTTGTGGAAGCTGACCAGGGCGGAGAGGTCGATGTCGGTCAGGGCGTCGCCCGAGATCACCAGGAACGGGCCATCCCGCAGCTCGTCCTCGGCGTTCTTCACGCTGCCCGCGGTACCCAGCGGCATGTCCTCGGTGGCGTACTGCAGGCTCATGCCGACGTCCTCGCCGTCGCCGAAGTAGTTGCGGACCAGCGAGGCCAGGAACTGGACCGTGACCACGGTTTCGGTGAACCCGTGCCGCTTGAGCAGCCGCAGCACGTGTTCCATGATCGGCTTGTTCACGACCGGCAGCATGGGCTTGGGCTGGTTGGCGGTCATCGGGCGCAGCCGGGTACCTTCCCCGCCGGCCATCACCACTGCCTTCACCTGCGACCCGTCTCCCTCCCGGCCGTTGCCGGTCTCATCATTTCATCGCGGCCGCCGCACGGTCATGGCCCTCCAGTTGGGCAACCTTACTTGCCCCCTGGGGCGCCGCCTGCCCCCGGACGTGCTCATCAGCGCACCGCGCGGCCCCGGGCGGCGCTGATCAGACGGCGCATCTGCACCAGGTAGAGCGCGGCGGCCCACCAGTAAAGGGCAGTTCCCCAGATCGCAAAGGCCCAACCGATAACTCGCGCCACCAGGGCCGGCGTTCCCGCGTGCGCGCCGAGGAATAGCAGCGGGAACGCGTACAGCAGGCACAGGGTGGCCGCCTTCCCCACGAGGCTCACCTGGAGCGGGCCGTATCCGTACCGGCGCAGCACGAGCAGGGCCACCGCGAGCAGGAGCTCCCTGGCCGCCAGCAGGGCCACCAGCCACCACGGGATG
>DAITAE010000645.1:0-2658 GCA_036824445.1 Streptosporangiaceae bacterium
CAACTTCCCCAGCCTGTACGAGGCCGTGGTACCGGCACCAGCCACCGCCCCCCGGCCACCGCCCGACCCCGGCACCAGCACAGGCTGAACGGTCACCCCGGTCCGCTGCCCGGCTCGTGCCGCGGCCGGTACCGCACCGACCGGCAGCCCGGCATCTGGCGTAGACAGCCCAGGTGACCGCGCCTTACTCACGCAATGGACAGCGCAGCTGGGCGGTTGCCGCACCGGTCTAGCCGTGGCCGAGATCGTTTACGTGCTCCTGATCGTCCCCCGCCGACATCGCCACCTCCTAGGCCGGGAGAATTGCCGCGACCAGACGTGAACCGGCGGGGCCCCCGGCGCTCCATAGCACATCGGGGAGCCCGCGGCCCGCTGCGGGGCTGCGCCGCGGGCTCCCCGGTCGCGCGGCACGAGTTCGGAATCCGCGTGACCGTGCAGACAACCGGGCACGGCCGCCTGGCGCTGGCTCTGCTGGCGGATCAGGCTGGCCGCGGCCGGAGTGGGGAGGCGGCCATGACCCATGCGGATCTGGTGAACGATGCTCTCTTGTGGTTCCTGATCGTCATGACGCTGCTGCTGGTGATGTGTGTCGCCGCGGTGTTCTTTGCCCCTGCTGAGGCCGCCAGTTCCCCCGTATCACCCAGGCACAAAGCGCCCGCGGGCCGCCCTGCCGTTGCCGACCAGGCGGCCACTGGCTACCACGCCACCCCTGCGGTTGCCGACCAGGCGGCCACGGGCCGCCGCGCCCAGGTCGGCCGCCGCGGGCTGATCCGGTGCCGATGATGCGACTCAGGAGTTCGGTGTCCGGGTGCTGATGCAGAACAGGGTCGAGCGGCTGAAGGTATCTGGCAAGCCACCGTCGGACTCAGCGCCAAAGCCGTCCCGCCTGGGCCGCTAGAGATCTTCTAAAGATCCTTAACGGCGGAGGTTACGAGTTCTGCTGACGGTCAGCGCATCGTGCGCTATGCCGGAGGCATGAGGTATCCCGATGGTGGCGGGCTGACTGCGGAGGAGCGGGCCCGGCGGGAGCGGGTGCGGTTAGCGGCGGCTGAGCTGATCGAGGCGGGGGCCAGCGACCGGGAGGTGGCCAGGCAGTTCCGGGTGAGCCGGATGTCGGCGAACCGGTGGCGGCGGGCGTTAGCTGCTGGTGGCAGGCGGGCGCTGGCCTCCAAGGGCCCGGGCGGGGCGCGGTGCAAGCTCAGCCCAGCGCAGCTGCGTGAGCTGGAGACGGTGCTGGAGGCTGGCCCGGCGGCATGGGGCCGGGATGAGGATCAGTGCTGGACGCTGGCCCGGATCGCCGAAGTCGTCCACCGCCGGTTCGGGGTGGATTACACCCAGGCTGGGCTGGATCTGCTGCTGCACCGGGCCGGCTGGAGCGTGCAGGTCCCGGCCCGCCAGGCCACCGAGCGCAACGAGGCGCAGATCACCAGGTGGCGGCAGGAGGCCTGGCCGGTAATAAAAGGAGGGCGGCGGACCTGGGCGCCTGGCTCTGCTTCGAAGACGAATCTGGCCAGGGCTTAAGGCCGCCGAAGGGCCGCACCTGGGGCCGCCGCGGCCACACCCCACTGGTGCGGGTGACCGGCGCGGCCGACAAACGCGTCTCGCTGGCCGCGCTCATCTGCACCAAGCCCGGGCGGCGGGCCCGGCTGATCTACCGCACCCACACCAGCCGCGGGCGTGGGACCACCCAGCGCAAAGGCTTCACCGAGACCGATTACGCCCGCCTGCTGGACGCCGCGCACCAGCAGCTCGGCGGCCCCATTGTCGTGGTCTGGGACAACCTCAATGCCCACGTCAGCCGCGTGATGGCCGACCTGATCGCCGCCCGGGACTGGCTGACCGTCTGCCAGCTCCCGCCGTATGCACCCGAGCTCAACCCGGTCGAAGCGGTCTGGTCCCACCTCAAACGGTCCCTGGCCAACCTGGCCAAACGCAACATCAGCCAGCTGACCGCGCTGGTGAAGACCCGGCTCAAGCGAATGCAGCACCGGCCCGGCCTCATCGGCGGCTTCCTCGCCAGCACCGGGCCCGACCTCACACCCTTCTGTAACCCTCACCATTAAGGATCTTTAGTCACGGCCTGACGTCTCGCCGTGGCCGTGAGAAGGTCCGCGGGTTCTCTGCCGGGCCGCGGGTGAGCGAACCCGCGCCTTCCGAGCCGTCCGCGCCCGCCGGATCCGCTCGATGTCGTGCACGAACCATCCCTCGCGCCGATCCGCTGCGGGCCCAGGGGACCAGGACAAGAGCACGCACCGGCGGCCGCGGGCGTCCCGGCGCCGCGCCCGCACGGCCGCGCGCGTCCAGGTGCCATCGGTGAGCATGACATCGACCTGGGCATTCGCGTCGAGGGCGGGTCCGTGGCCGGCGTCGGCAGGCACGGCCGACTTCAGCGCCGGCGCGCGGAACCGAGCTGCGATCGCCCGGCTGGCACCGCCGGAGAGGCGGCGGGCCAGGCCAGGGAGACGCCGGGCCATGCCGAGGTCATCCTCAGGGGGAGCAGATCCTCATGGCCGATCACCTCGACAGGCGAAACTACCCTTCGAAGGTGTGCCTAAACGCTAATCCTCGAAGGTGCATAGGCAGCCAGCCCGCCCTGCCCAATTTCGGTGTTTCATCAGGAGCCAGGCGGCGGCTCATTGCTTGGCCGGCACCACACCG
>DAITAE010000124.1:0-9959 GCA_036824445.1 Streptosporangiaceae bacterium
TACTAGCTGTCGGGGCCGGGCTTCTTACCTCGATGAGCGTCCCGGTGGGCGTAGCCGTTCTGCTTCGGTGTCCATCGCGGTGAGGGTGGCCTGCAGGGCTTCGGCGGTGGTCTGGCGAGCATGCATCTCGACCACTGCGGCGGTGTGCAGCGCGAACGTGAGTATCGCGGGTGCCTGGTCGGCGAGGATGAACGGCCGTGGGCGTAGGACACCGTCGCCGTACTGGGCTGTGATGACAGCTGCGGCGGCCGCGTACGCGGAGGCGGTCAGGATCGCCTGCTGCGGCAGGAGAGCGGCGAGGGTCTGCCATGAAGGCTGGTGGCGGGTGATCGCCCATGCCGCGAGCACGGACGCGGCGAGCAGGACCCCAGCCATCAGCGGGCGCGGGAGAGGACTGTAGACGTGAAGAGCGGTCGCGCCGTAGGGTTTCTGGCTCGCCAGCAGGAGGCAGGCCCACAGGGTATGCAGCAGGACCGCATACCAGATGATCCAGGGAAGCGTCCGTATCCGGGTGAATCTCGCTTTCACTGGCGGATGGGCTGTTCGGCAGAGTATCGGGCCGCGTGCGATTCGCTTCTAGCGTCCGCCGCATTCTGCAGGCTTCTAGCGTCTACCGCACTCTGCAGGAGGTGCGCGATCAGTCCCGCCAGGTGCTCGTCCCGTGCCTCCCGCTCCTGCCGTAGTTCTTCCTGCCGGGCGGCGATCCTGGCGGCTATTTCGGTTTCGGTGAGCTGCCCGCCCGCGTGTCGCTGATGCCGTAGGCGCCAGAACCATAGCCCGCTGAAAGTCAGGGCCGGCACGCCTAGCCCTAGCAGGATCAGGTATACAGCGTTCACATGTCCCCCCCGGGTTCTTGCTGCTTTCAGCGTCGGTTCACCCTGGGCGCGCGAGGCAGCTCATCCCAGGCAGCGACGAGACCTCTCTCTTCGGCGTATTCCCGCTCGCCCACGTTCCGCACAACCGCTGGCATGCAGCCAGCTGGCGTTGCTGGGCATCGATTTCCTCGGCCGCCGCCACAGTGGGCACACCTTTGACCATCTCGATGGGGCCTGGTGTCCGGCATTGGTGCCCGCCTCCGCCCGGGTACGCGGGTGCCCGGGACCAGTCGGTCTGGGTGGGATCTCAGGCGAGGCTTGACCTGCCTGGAGCTCCGGACCGGCTGTCTCATCAACCGATCAGGCGATATTACTGCGCGTTCAACACGTTCAGCATCATGTTCCAGAACATGCTGGGAATCAGCGCATGGCACAGAATTAGCGCATGCCACATGTAGGCGACCTGCCGAGTCTGCTCGTGCTGCGCCCTGATCTGCTACCGGCAACTCAAGATCTCTTAATGAAACGATCTCTTTACAGCCAGCCTGTTATAGCCTCAGCCTGCCTCATCCGGAGGAGGGCTCCGATGGTGCGCCTTGCTGCGCGGTGGGAGCCCTCTGGCTGCCGCGCAGCAGGTACGCCGAGCGCAGCAGTTCCGGCTTGTCGCGCAGCTCCCCGGCCGTCCCGGAGAACCGCAGCTGGCCGCCCTCCATGACGTAGACGTGATGGGCCAGGCTCAGCGCGACGGTCGCGAACTGCTCGATCAGCAGCACCCCGATCCCGGATTCCGCGAACGCGCGGATCCTGGGGATGAGACGGCTGACGACCACCGGCGCGAGCCCCAGGGAGAGCTCGTCGATCAGTATGTAGCGCGGCTGGGAGACGAGGGCCTGGGCCAGTACGAGCATCTGCTGCTCGCCGCCGGAGAGCGTCCGCGCCCGGGCCGAAAGCCGCCGGTCGAGCTCGGGAAACAGTTCCAGGGCCCGCTTGCGCCCGGCCTGGGCGTCGTCGCGGGACAGGGCGTAGGTGGCGACGCCGATGTTGTCCTCGACGGTCAGCTCGGAGAGCAGCCTGCGGCCCTCCGGGACGATCGCGATCCCGGCCCGGCGGATCTGCTCCGGCCGGCGGCCCGCGAACTCGCGGCCGTCCAGGAGCACCGATCCCGCCTGCGGCCGGAGCACGCCGCCGACGGCGAGCACCAGGCTCGACTTCCCGGCCCCGTTCGGCCCCAGCAGGGCGGTCACCTCTCCGGCCGGTATCTCGATCGAGACATCGCGGACCACGGAACGCCCGCCCCGCTCCACCGTGAGGCCGCGCAGGCCGAGCACACCGTCCTCCCCCTCCGGCGGGGTCACGGGTGCCCCCCGGGCGGGGTCACGGGCGCATCGGCCGCCGGCCGCGGGTCGCTCACAGCACCTCCGCCGTGCCCAGGTAGGCGCGGATCACCCGCTCGTCGCGCAGCACCCCGGCGGTCGGCCCGGACGCGATGAGCTTGCCGAAGTCGAGCACCGCGGTCATCTCACAGCAGGCGGACACCAGGCTCATGTCGTGGTCAACAAGGATCGCCAGCGCCCCGGTGTGCTCCGGGATCGCCCGGATGACCTCTCCCAGGTGCCTGGTCTCCTCGTCGGGCAGCCCGGCGGCGGGCTCATCCAGCAGCACCAGCTTCGGCCGGCCGACGACGGCGCGGGCGACCTCGAGCAGGCGGCGCTCGCCCGCCGCGAGCGTGACCACCCTGGCGGACGGATCGGCGCCGAGCCCGACGAACGAGATCGCGCCGAGCACGTCCCGGCGGCGGGAGGCACCGGCCAGCCGTGCCTGCTCGTGGACCATCGCCACGTTGTCGAACACCGACAGCTCCTCGATGGCCTGCTCGGTCTGGAACGTCCGCCGCACTCCCCACCGCGCGCGGCGGAAGTGGACCATCGACAGCAGGTCCTCGCCGAACGCGCGCACGGTGCCGGCGGCCGGGCGGACGAAGCCGCTCAGGACGTTGAAGAACGTCGTCTTGCCCGCGCCGTTGGGCCCGATCAGCCCGCAGGTGCCGGCCTTGAAGGTCACGCTCATGGCATCCAGCGAGGTGACGCCGCCGAAGCGGACCGTCAGGTCAGCAACCTCGATCACGCCGGATCACTCCCGGACGCAGCGGGCCGGCGCCGCAGGCCCCTCAGCAGGCGGCCAAGCCGCGCAAGGTCCTTCGGCACCTGGTCCGCCAGCCCGCGCGGGGCGGTGGTCAGCACCTGGAGCACGCCGATGCCGAACAGGATCGTGAGCCAGTCGGCCGACACGCCCCAGTTGTTGAGCAGGGCCGGGAGGAACTGCAGCAGCAGCGCGGCCACGATCGCGCCCCACATGCTGTAGGCGCCGCCCATCAGCACCACGGCCAGCAGTGTGATCGACTCCTGGGTCGGGAAGGTGATCGAGTACAGGTAGTGGACGGCGCCCGCCAGCACGCCGCCGGCCACGCCGGTGATGAACGAGGCGAGCGCGAACGCCCACAGCTTGTACAGCGTGGTGTTGATCCCCGCGGCCAGCGCCGCCGGCTCGCTCTGCCGGATCGCCGCCCAGGCCCGGCCGGGCTGGGTCCGGATGTGCACCAGCACCAGCAGGAACATCAGCGCGGCGACCACTACCGCATAGCGGTAGTAGGCGGGGTCGCTCTCGGCGATCGACGGACGGCGGATGGCCGGGATGTGGACGGTGGATCCGTTGTAGCCGAGAAAGCCGTGGCCCCCGTTGGGGAAGTTCGTGGTGGTGAGCACGACCGTGAGCGCACCGGCCAGCATCAGCGTGATCAGCGCCAGGTACAGCCCGCGCAGCCGCAGCGCCGGGAGCCCGATCAGCGTTCCCAGGACCATCGTGATCACGCCCGCCTCCAGCAGCACCAGCGGGTAGGGCTGGGCGGTGGCGAACAGCAGCCTGGCGGCGACCCAGGCGCCGATCGTGAGTACCGCGACCTGGCCGAGCGAGACCAGGCCGACCCGGCCCACCAGCACCCCGAGGCCGAGCGCGACCACCGAGTACACCGCCACCTGTGTCATCGCGTCGATGTAGTAGAGGCTGAGCAGTTGCGGGATCGCGAGAAACGCGAACAGCAGCAGCCCGGCGATCACGGCCAGCTGCGTCAGCGTCCGCCGGCCCGGCCTCCGGAGCGGCGAGCGCTGCCCGCCGGCGGCGGTGCGGCTCGCGGTGTCGAGCATCAGGGCGCGTCTCCTAGATGTGAGCGGCCGGGCATGCCTACGCCTCCTCGCGGGAGAGCGAGATCACCCGGTGCCGGGAGAAAACCAGCAGCGCCACGGCGGCGAGCACAAACGGGGTCATGTCGCGGTAGCTGGACAGCGACTGGATCGGGGTCAGCAGGTCATGGATGAGGCCGATCGCCATCGCCGCCACGAAGGTTCCCACGATCGAGCGCAGGCGGGCGATCAGCGCGGCAGCCAGCGACGAGATCACCAGGAAGGTGAGCGTCGTCGCGTCGAGGGCGACCAGGTCGGCCAGCAGCAGCCCGGCCACCCCCGCGATCACCCCGCAGCCGAGCCAGGCCGCCGCCTCCACCCGCCGGACCGGCACCCCGAGCGTCGCGGTGATCTCGCGGTCGTTGGCCATCGCCCGCATGGCCGTCCCGAGCTTGGTGTAGCGCAGGAACACCGTGGTCACCACCACGATGGCGATGCCCGCGCCGAGCCCGATCACCTGTGTCCAGGTCACCTGGAGCTGGCCGACCGTGAACCCGCCGTTGTCGGTCGGCAGCGTGATCGCGCGGGACTGCCCGCCGCTGGTCGTCCACAGCAGGTCCATCAGCCCGAACAGGACAAGCGTCAGCCCGAGCGTGGCCACCGCCTTGACCAGCGGGTCGCGTCTGGCCAGCGGCGGGCCGAACACCATCCCGTAGGCCAGGGTCACCGCCCCGCTGACCAGGACGCAGACCAGCCACGCGAGCCAGTCGGGAGCGCCCGCGTTGGTCAGCGACCACGCGATCAGAGCGCCCAGGGCGCCGACGGCGCCGAATGCCAGGTACACCACGCCGGTGGCCTGATACAGAACAACCGTCCCCACCCCGGAGAGGGCGTACACCCCGCCCAGGGCGAGGCCGCTCACGATGAACGGCTCGAATTCCTGCCAGCTCGGCACCGCCGCCTACCGCGGGCGCTCTGTCGCTCGTCCTGCCAATTACCTCACCGCACCGTCCTTACCCGGTACCCGACGCCTTGCGGTACGCCGCTATCTGCGGGTCCACCGACGAGATCGGCGTGCAGCCCTTGGCCACCACCATCTTGCCGTCCTTGGGCGTGACCGTGTAGTCCACGTTGTTCGGGATGTGCATCGGGAAGTCGCCGTACGTCCAGCCCTGGCACAGCATCCCGGTGTCGAAGTTCGACACCGCCTTGAGCGCGGCGTTGACGCTCGCCACCGTGTACGCGCCCTTGACCGACCGCAGCGCGTGCACCATGATCTCCGCCTCGGCGAAGCCCATCTGGCTGAAGCTGCCGATGCCGCCGGAGACCGCCTTGCCGTACTTGGCGAGAATCGCCTTGTACAGGCGCATCGCCGGCGTGTTGGTGGAGTCGGGCGGGGTCAGCTCGGCGTTGACGAACAGCTTGTTGTTCCACTTCGGGCCGAGCGCCTTGGCGAGGAAGTCGGTGTTGCACGGGGTCGAGCATCCCCACAGCTTGACCTTGTCCTCCAGGCCCAGCTTCTGCGCGGCCTGGAGGATCACCAGTGCTTCTGGCGGGGTGAAGTTGAGTATCACCGCGCCGTTCGGGCCCGCGTCGTTGACCTCCTTGATCGCCACCGAGTTGGCGTCGGCGATCGGCACGTTCTCGGTCAGCTGGACGATCGGCACGTGCGCGGCGGCGGCGAGAGCGGCGGGACCGGCGGCGATGTACCCGGTGCCCGGGACGTTCGACTGGTCGAACACGATCTTCGACACGTGCTGTGAGAGCGCGTACTGCACCGCCCCGTCGGAGCTGTAACGCGGCCCCATGTTGACCGCGGCGCTGTTCGGGGTCGAATAGCACTCGGGCGCGATGCCCGAGTCGACCACGAAGAAGCCGAGGTTTTCCCAGTAACTGTGGTTGATCGTGCATTCGAGGATGGAGGTGTTGCCCACGATCCCGACCACGTGGTCCGTCTGCACGAGCTGCTTGGCGTCGGCCGCGATCTGGGCCGGGTTGGTCTGCTCGGTCTCGATGTAGAGCTTGATCGGGTGGCCGTTGATGCCGCCGTTGGCGTTGACGCAGTCGAAATACGCGGCGGCCATGTTCGGGATATCGGTGAACGATGTTCCCGGCTGGTTGGTGGCGATTGCGCCGAGCGGGATCGGTGTGCCGGTCGCCTTCACGCCTGGCTTGGTGCCGCACTGCGATGTGCTCGCCGCGCCAGCGTTCGCTGTGCTGCCCGCCGACGTGGTGCCGGACGAGCCGCTGCTGCATCCGGCGGCAACAAGTGTCCCGATCACCGCGACCAGGGCCGCGGCCGCGCGCGCGCCGCGCGCGTTCTGTCGCATCTTCACCTAATCCCCACCTCCTGGTGGTGCAGGCATAACCCAGCCCCTGCGGGCGAGGCGAGCTGATACTCCCGTCCTGCCGCCGCTGTGGGTTAAGCGACGAAGCCCGACTCAAGTTCATGACAATATCTGAGTCGGGCGTGTTTTAATTTGCCTCGGATGCTAGAGCCCGGCTGACATCGGCGCAAGGGTCTGTCATCGCGGCCCGGGCCGCCATCAAGCGATCCTGTGCGAGCGCGCAAATCCGCCACCGCATGGCTTGTGCAGGCGCACAAACACCCGGCTCGCCGCGGGGCGCGGCATTGCCTGGGCCACCGGTGTGTGCCACCGTCGCCTGTGTGGACCCCGATGCCCGCGACGGCGACCTGCTGTGGGCCCCCGGCCCGGAGCAGATGGCCAGGGCGAACCTGACGGCGTTCACCGGCTGGCTCGGCCGCGAGCGCGGCCTGTACTTCGACGGCTACGATGCGCTCTGGCGCTGGTCGGTCACCGATCTTGACGGCTTCTGGCAGGCGGTCTGGGACTACTTCGGCATCGCCGCATCCACGCCGCCCGACCGGGTGCTGGGCAGCCGCGCGATGCCCGGCGCGCAATGGTTCCCCGGCGCGCGGCTCAACTACGCCGAGCACGTGCTGCGCAGCGAGCGCCCGGGAACCGACGCGCTGCTGCACGCCAGCGAGACCAGGCCCCTGGCCGGCCTGCCTTGGGAGGAGTTCGCCGGGCAGGTGCGCATCCTCGGCACCCGGCTGCGGGAACTAGGGGTGCGCCCCGGCGACCGGGTGGTGTCGATCATGCCGAACATCCCGCAAACCGTCATCGCGATGCTGGCCACCACCAGCATCGGCGCCATCTGGGCCAGCTGCTCCCCCGATTTCGGCTGGCGTGGCGTGATCGACCGGTTCTCCCAGCTCACACCGAAGGTGCTGTTCTGCGTGGACGGGTACCGCTACGGCGGGAAGGAGTTCGACCGCACGGTGGAGATGCGGCAGATCGCGGGCGCGCTCGGCAGCCTGGAACACGTGGTGACCCTGCCGTACCTGCGTCCCGGGCGGGCGGGCCCGTTCGTTCCCGGCGCGCTCGCCTGGGACACGGTGATCGACCATCCACCGGTGCCCGCTGGTGAGTTCGCCTTCGAGCAGGTCCCGTTCGATCATCCGTTGTGGATCCTCTTCTCCTCCGGCACCACCGGCCTTCCGAAGCCGATCATGCACGGCCATGGCGGCATCCTGCTGGAACAGCTCAAGCTGCAGACCTTCCACATGGACCTGCGGGCAGGCGACCGGATGTTCTTCTACACCACCGCGGGGTGGATGATGTGGAACTTCCTGGTCAGCTCGCCACTGCTGGGCGTGTGCCCGGTGCTCTACGACGGCAACCCCGGCCATCCCGATCCCGGCGTCCTGTGGCAGGTGGCCGCCGAGGCGCAGGTGAGCCTGTTCGGGGCCAGCCCTGCCTACGTCGACCTCATGTCACGCGCGGGCATCGTGCCGGGGAAACAGTACGGCCTGTCCGGGCTGCGGGAGGTGCTGCTGGCCGGCTCCCCGGTGTCGGCCGCCTGCGGGGCGTGGTTCTACCGTAACGTCTCCGGTGACCTGTGGCTGGCGACGGGAAGCGGCGGCACGGACGTCTGCACCGGGTTCGTCGGCGGCGTTCCCACGCTGCCCGTGTACGCCGGCGAGATCCAGGCTCCCCACCTGGGCGTCGCGGCGCACGCGTTCAACGAGCGCGGCGAGGACGTCGTCGATGAGGTGGGTGAGCTGGTCATCACCGAGCCGATGCCGTCGATGCCGGTCGGCTTCTGGGGCGACGCGGACGGGAGCAGGTACCGGGACGCGTACTTCGCCGACTTCCCGGGGGTATGGCGCCAGGGCGACTTCTTCAAGATCAACGCCCGCGGCGGCTGCTTCGTGCTGGGACGCTCGGACGCCACCCTGAACCGGCACGGGGTGCGGATCGGCACCGCGGAGATCTATGCGGTGCTCGCCGGCATCGACGAGGTTGCCGACGCGGTCATCGTCAACCTCGACCTGCCGGGCGGTGGGTTCTTCATGCCGCTGTTCGTCGCGCTGACCGGTGGCCGCGTGCTCGACGACGCGATCCGGCAGAAGATCCGTGACCGGCTGCGCGAGGAGTACACCCCCCGGCACGTCCCAGACCGGATCATCCAGGTGCACGAGATCCCGGCCACCCTCACCGGCAAGAAGATGGAGGTTCCGGTGCGCAAGCTGCTGCTCGGCGTGCCTCCCGAGAAGGCGGCCAACGTCAACGCGATGGCCAACCCGGACTCACTGGAGGAGTTCGCGAGCTACGCCCGCACGCAGCAGGATTACTCACTGGGCTGAGCCAGGAAGGAGGGCAACTGTAGCCAGGAAGGAGGGCAGCTGTAGCGAGGAAGGAGGGCAGCGGTGGAGTTGAGTGACTCCGCGGCTCGCCCTTGAAGCTGGACGGAGCGTCTATGCCGCATGCTCTGACCGAGCTGAAGCTCACCGCAGTCACCAAGCCCGTCCACGCGCCGGACCACGATATCCACGCCGATGTCTGTGTCGTGGGTGCCGGGATCGCGGGGCTGTCCGCCGCCATCGAGTCCGCCCGGCTGGGCCGGGACGTGGTTCTGGTGGACTCGCTCCCGCTGATCGGCGGCCAGATGGTCCATTCGCTGGTCGGGCTCTTCTGCGGGGTGTTCGGGAACGCCCCCCGCTACGCACAGCTGACACATGGCGTTTTTGACGATATTTTCCGCGACCTGGGGCCAACCGGTGACCTCCATTTCCAGCGGGGGCACACGACAACGGTCTACTACAACGAGGTCGCGCTCGGGCGGTGGCTGGAAAGGAGGATCCTCGCACTCGGGGTGCGGACCATCCTGGGCACCGTCCTGCAGCAGGTGGATGTCCGCGACGGCCGGATCGAGCGGATCTCGCTGGCCTCGCGCTACGGGAACGTCTCCGTCACCGCCACTGGCTTCGTCGACGCCAGCGGCGACGCGGCCCTGACGTGGGAGGCCGGGCTTCCGTGCTGGGTTCCCGAGCGGCCGATCTACGGCTCACAGCAGGTCATCGTCGAGAACGTGGACGAGAACCACAAGCCCGACCCCGCTGAGATGGACGCCTAAATCGCCGCCAGAGGCGGCGACTACGGGCTGCTTCGGCGCGGCGGGCTCGCCTTCTACTTTCCGGGGCGCGGGACCGCCGTGCTGAACGTGACCCACATCGAGACGCCGCTGGACCCGGTTCACGCCTCGCAGGCACAACTCGCCGGGAAGGCGCAGGCCGACGGGGCGATCGCGCTGCTGCGCGCGGAGTTCCCGCAGGCATTCGGCGAAGCCCGGGTGCGTGCCTACGGCTACCCGGGACGGCGACAGACCCGCTGGATCAAGGGCCGGCACCAGCTCACCCTCGACGAGGTCCGGGCCGGGACCCGGTTTCCGGACGGGGTGGCGCGGACCGCGTGGCCGATCGAGCTGCACGACCGCGCCGACGGATACGTGTGGGAAACGTTCGAGGCCGACCACGTCCACTACGTGCCGCTGCGCAGCATGACCCCGCCTGGCATGCACAATCTCGTGGCTGCTGGCCGGTGCGTCGACGGCGACGCCGCCGCGCTGTCCAGCGTGCGGGTGATGGGCCCGTGCGCCGCCA
>DAITAE010000646.1:0-2655 GCA_036824445.1 Streptosporangiaceae bacterium
GTGGTCCTCCAGCCGAACGTGATCACACCCGATGAGCGCGCGGGCGTGCAGGCCGGGGAACTGGTGCTGGTCACCGAGTTGGGCTGGGAGCCGCTGCACCGCTACCCACGTGGCCTGGCCCGCATCGGCGGCTGATCCACCGCGGCCGACTCTGACCCGCAACGGCCGACGCGGCTGGGCCGGTCGGCTCGAGCGGCGCACCGCCGTTTCGCTATACCTGGGTTATGAGCGCTGACCTTCCGATCTGCCGGACCTGTGGGGTGCAGTACCCCGCGCCGCGCGACGACTGCCCGATCTGCCTGGACGAACGCCAGTATGTCGGGTGGGACGGGCAGCAGTGGACGACCCTGGCCGAACTCGCCGGAGCCGGGCACCGGGGCCGCATCGCGGAAGAAGGCCCCGGGGTGCTCGGCGTCGGCACCGAGCCGGCCACCGCGATCGGCCAGCGGGCGCTGCTGGTCCGCACCCCAGCCGGGAACGTGCTCTGGGACATGGTCACCTATCTGGACGATGAGCTGATCCGCCAGATCCGGGACCTGGGCGGGGTGAGCGCGATCGCCATCAGCCATCCCCACTTCTACGGCTCGATGATCGAATACGCGCACGCGTTCGGCGCCCGCGTCTACATCCACTCGGGCGACCGCGCGTGGGTCGCCAGGCCCGACCCGGCGGTCGAGTTCTGGGACGGTGACACCAGGCAGATTGGCGACGGCCTCACGCTCATCAACCTCGGCGTCCACTTCGCGGGCGGCCAGGTGCTGCACTGGGCTGGTGGCGAGGGAGGGGCCGGCGCATTGATGTCCGGCGACATCGTCACGGTGGTCCAGGACCGCCGCTGGGTCAGCTTCATGTACAGCTACCCCAACCTGATCCCCGAGCGTCCCGAGGTCATCCGCCGGGCGCTGTCGCTGCTCGAGCCGTACCCGTTCGAGCGGGTCTACGGGGCCTGGTGGCGCCGGGTCGTCGCAGCCGACGCCGCGACCGCGGTCCGGCGGTCGGCGCGGCGTTACCTGCGGTTCGCCGGCCACGACCCCGGCCCGGAACTTGGGTAATCGCGGCGAGAAACGATAGGCTTTCGCGCCGACGATCAGCGGGGGCATTCCGTGCTCCCCCGGCTGCTAGGACGGTTTCCATGCGGCGCATCTTGATTTCTGCGACCGCCGCGGCCATCGGTCTGAGCCTGGCCGCCTGCGGCAGCAGCGGTTCCGGCGGCTCGGCCAGCCCCGCGGCTTCGGCCAGCGCGGCCGCCTGTTCGAAGGCGTCCATCAGCAAGATGCTGTACGCCCCGGGCGTGCTGACCGTGGGCACCGACCAGCCGGCCTACCCGCCGTGGTTCGTCTCCAACAACCCGGCCAACGGCAAGGGCTACGAGAGCGCGGTCGCCTACGCGGTCGCCGCCCAGCTCGGGTTCGGCAAGTCGCAGGTGAACTGGGTGCACGAGCCGTTCAACAACTCCTACGCGCCCGGGCCGAAGAAGTTCGACTTCGACATCAACGAGATCTCGGTGACCCCCCAGCGTGCGCAGGCGGTGACGTTCTCGAACAGCTACTACGACGTGCAGCAGGCGCTCGTGGCGCTGAAGGGGACGCCGATCGTGACCAAGCACGCCCCGGCGGACCTCAAGAACTACGTATACGGCGACCAGGTCGGGACGACCAGCCTCGCGTTCATCAACAGCCAGATCCAGCCCACCTCACCGCCCAGGGTCTTCAACACGCTCAACGACGCGAAGCAGGCGCTCCAGACCCACCAGATCGCGGCCCTGGTGGCCGACACGCCGACGGCCCAGTTCATCTCCTCGTCGGAGATCAAGAACTCGGTCATGGTGGCTCAGTTCCCCAGCACCGGCGAGCACTTCGGGCTGCTGTTCAGCAAGGGCAACCCACTCGTCGGCTGCGTCAACAAAGCGCTCGCCACCCTGAAGAGCAACGGCACCCTGCAGCGGCTGCAGAACAAGTACCTGCAGGTCTACCTGAGCGTCCCGACCATCCAGCCCTGAGGTCGGGCGAACGAGAACTCCAGTCCACGCGGCATGGACGACAGTGACCACGGTGGCCAGCCGGGCGGCCCGCTCGCTCCCGGCGGGCCGCTGGCCGGCCTGAGCGGCTCGCCTGCCCCCGGCTCGTTCGGCACCACCGGCCGTGGTCCGCGGCTGCTCACCGGCGGCGGCCGCCGGGCGACCGCCATCTCGACGGCCAGCACGCTGGTCGTGATCGGTGCCCTGGTGGCGATCTTCCTGGTCGCCCCCGGCAGTGCCGAGGTACGCCACACGTTCTTCAGCCCGCATGACATGTGGCAGTCGTTTATCGGCAACCCCAAGAAGGGGTACTACTCGGTCGGCGCGGCCATCTGGCTGAACATCAGGATGTTCCTCGCTGCCGAGGTGCTGATCCTAGCGTTCTCGCTGGTCATCGCGCTAGTCCGGCAGTCAACTAGCGCCGTGCTGTTCCCGCTGCGCGTGCTTGGGGTGATCTACGTTGATCTCTTCCGCGGCGTCCCGCTGCTGCTGGTGATCCTGGCCATCGGCTTCGGAGTGCCCGCGCTGGAACTCCCGGTCATCTCGCACCAGCCGCTGGCGGTCTACGGGGTAACGGCGCTGGTGCTGTCCTACTCCGCCTACGTCTCCGAGGTGTACCGGGCCGGGCTGAACTCGGT
>DAITAE010000125.1:0-9940 GCA_036824445.1 Streptosporangiaceae bacterium
GCGGGCGCGGGGCCCTCGAACACCACGAGCGAGCCAAGATGCATCGGCACGTTCCTGTGCTCGACGAAGAAGAACCCCGCATCGAGCGTGCTCATCCGCTCCACGCGCCACCTCCACATGCCGCCCTCCCCCTGCGCGCGGCGCGTTATGCCTGAGATCCAGTGACGTTCGCACGCCATCAGGGCCGCCGGGCAGAGCCAGCCGTCATCACCCGGGCGCTGTCAGCCGGTGCCTCCAGCCGAGTTGCCCATCGGGCCAGCGCGATCGACCTGGTTGTCCGCGGCCCAGGCGGCGATCTGCGCGCGCGAGGAGAACCCAAGCTTGCCCAGGATGTTGGCAACGTGCCGGGCGGCCGTGGCTGGGCTGATGAAGAGCTCCTCCGCAATGGACTTGTTGCTGCGGCCAGCCGCGACCAGCGCTGCGACCTGGCGTTCCCGCGGCGTCAGCGTGGCGGGCAGCGCCGCTGCCACCTCATAGTCCCCGACAACGGCCAGCGTGACGGCGTCGCCAGATGCCGCCTGGGGCTCGTCCAGCGCCAGCGCGACCGCAGCCTCGCTGCTCAGCGCCCGGCCCTGCGCCCACAGGCGCTCGACGGCCGGCTTCCCGAGGAGGCGGCGCGCCGGAGCCAGGTACCGCTCCCGGCGTGCGCCGTCCAGCTCGGGATACCCGGCGGCCTCACGCAGCGCGGTCGCCGCCGCGGTCAGCTGCACCGCCAGCTCCGGCCGGTCCTCCCGGACGGCCAGGGACGCGAAGGCCTCGAGCCCCCGCGCCACGCCGATGCGTGAGCCGGTGGAATGACTGAGGCGGATGCTCTCGGCGAGGTGCTGCCTCGCCTGCCCCATGGAGCCCAGGTCCATGGCCACCCGCGCCAGCCCGGCCAGGCAGCGCGCCATGTCGGGACGGGCGTCGATATCTCGCAGGATGGCCAGTGCCTCCAGGTACCGGGAGTGCGCGCCGCCGGGATCGCCACGCAGCCGCGCCAGGTCACCGAGTCCGAGCAGCGCCCGGGCGACCCCCCACTGCTGGTCGATGCGGCGCATGATGCTGATCGTGGACTTCGTCAGCTGCTCCGCCTCCCGCAGTCTGCCGAGCAGCCCCGCGATCGCCGCCCGGTTGCCCAGCGCGTATCCCTCGTTCCAGCCATCGCCGGCTGCCTGAGCGATCGACAGCGCTTCGTCGGCGGCCGACGCCGCCTCGTCCGTGCGCCCCGTGTGCAGGGCGATCTCGCTGAGAAGGTTGAGCGCGGCCGCCGTCCACCACGTGTCCCCGGCGGCGCGGCACAGCTCCAGCCCTGCCTCGGCCCAGGACTTGGCCAGGGCCGAGGAACTGGGCAGGGCGAGCTGCGCGCGCCCCACCAGGGCGGCGCCCCGGACCCGCGGGGAATCGGCGGGTGCATCGATCGCGAGCAGGGAATCCAGCCATTCGCCACCCTCGGTGAAGGTGCCGCGCACGATCCAGCACGGCCGGACCGCGGTACAGAGCCGCAGTCCCGTCTCCGCGTCGCCTTCCGCCAGGCAATGGCCCAGCACCTGCGCCACGTTGCCGCCGTCGACGTCGTACCGGCGGAAGACGTCGACGCGTGCCGACCACGGCGCGGCGACCCGCGCCATACCGATCGCCAGGTTGTGCTCCGCCAGCGTCACGGTGTAGTCGCGGAGCCTGTGCTGGAAGGCGGCGGTCTCGCCGGCGTCCGCGAGCCGCACCGCCGCGTACTCGCGGATGGTGTCGATCAGCCGGTAGCGCGCTTGGCCGAGCACTTCGGGCTCACGCACCGCCAGCGACTTGTCCATCAGCGAGTCGAGCAGGTCAAGAACGTCGCTGGCCGGGATGTCGTCATCGGAGCATACCTGTTCAGCCATCTCGAGCGACCAGCCGACGAAGACCGAAAGCCGCCGCAGCAGCACCTGCTCGGAAGCGCTGAGGAGCTCGTAGCTCCAGTCCATCGCGGCGCGCAGGGTGCGCTGGCGAGGTGGCGCGGTCCGGTTCCCGGTAGTGAGCAGCCCGAAGCGGTCGGCCAGCCGCGCGGCGATCTGCTCCACCGACAGCGTCCGGACCCGGGCGGCTGCCAGCTCAATCGCCAGCGGCACCCCGTCCAGCGCGCGGCAGACCGCCGCGACGGCCGCCGCGTTGGCCGGGGTAAGGGCAAAACCGGGAAGCGACGCGGCGGCCCGGGTGACGAACAGGCGGATCGCCTCATACCGGAATGCGTCCCCGGGAGCGGTGGCAGCGCCGCCGGGTGCGACCGAGAGCGGCTGCACCTGCCACACCGTCTCGGCCGCCACGTGCAGTGGCTCACGGCTGGTCGCTATCACGCGCAGGTCCGGCGAGCTGGCCAGCAGGCGCTGGCAAAGCCGCGCGCACGCATCGATCAGGTGCTCGCAGTTGTCGAGCGTCAGGAGCAGCCGGCGGGGCCGCAGCGCGTCGGTGAGCGTCTCAAGCAGTGGCCGGCCGGGCTCCTCTCCGACGCCGACGGCGGACGCCACACGCGAGACAACGAGATCGGGCTGCCGCAGATCACCCAGCTCGACAAACCACGCCCCGTCGGGGAATTCATCCGCTACCGCGGCACCCACCTGCAGAGCCAGCCTGGTCTTCCCGATCCCCCCGGCCCCGCAAAGCGTCAGCGCACGCGTCACGCCCACCAGCCGGTGCAACTGGTGGAGCTCGCGCTCACGGCCGACGAAACTATTTTGTTCGTGGGGCAGATTGGTCGGAATCTTCTCGTTCCCCTTAGCTGATTCCGGCGCGCAGCATCCTTGGTCATCCCAACGATAGCCCCGGGCGAGCCCACCGAAGAAGAATGAGCACATCAGCGGGCGGACCGCAGACGGCGCTTGCGAGGGTGCGGGGACCGGCGCCCAGCCCTGTCCGGGCCTTCCGGGCTGGTCACGGCCGCTGAGCGAATACATATCCAGCTACATAGTTCTGACGATGCGGCATCGCCCGCTGTCCCCTACTGTCCTGGCATCGGCTGAGCACCGGCCCGGCAGAGGAATGGCGTCGATTCGGTGACGGCTGACGGTGTTGGCTCCGGCTGCCGGGGCCGACCGTGCCGGGGGGGCGTGCGGGCTTGCGGACGCTTGGCTGGCTTCAGCTGTGCGTGATCTCGCCGCGGCGGCGCGGGCAACGGCGGCCGGAGCACCATGCCGGGCATCGCCCGTGCCGGTAACCCAGGTCGCCTTGCGCACCTTCGAGTTAGTGCTCGTCCCGAGGGCCGTGCTCACGGGGCTGTGCCGCGGGATGCGATGCCCGCGAGCTGCCCGGCCACCCACCGGTGCACGTCGTGGCCGCGGACGTGCCGGGCCATGGCGGCCAGCGCCGCGCGGCGGGCGTCACTTGGGAGCCGGAGTGCCTGCTCGATGCGCTGGGACAGGCCCTCGACGTCGAACGGGTTGCACGGCACGGCCTCGCACAGCTCGTCGGCGGCGCCGGTGAACTCGGACAGGACGAGCGACCCGCTGCCGCGGCGGGCCTGCTGGACGGTGACGTACTCCTTGGCGACGAGGTTCATCCCGTCGATGAGCGGCGTGACGAGCAGCGTGGCGGCGAACGCGTAGTAGGCGGCGAGCTGCTCCTGCGGCAGTCCCCGGTACAGGTAATGCACCGGCACATCGGAGCCGGGCTCGGTGAACTGGCCGTTGATCCGGCCGATGTGGCGTTCCACCGTGGCGCGCAGGTTGCGGTACTCCCGCACATCGTCGCGGCTGGGCACGGCAACCTGCACGAACGCGAGCTTGCTGCGCAGGTCCGCGTGCCGCTCAAGCAGCATCTCCACGGCCAGCAGCCGCTCGACGATGCCCTTGGTGTAGTCGAGCCGGTCCACGCCGAGCAGCAGGGCCCGCCCGGCGAACTGCTGGCGCAGCGCCTGGATCTCCCGGCCTGTCTCCCCGTCGTGGGCGAGGCGAGTGAACTCGGCCGCGTCGATGGAGATCGGCGCGCTCGCCGTCGACACCACCCGCTGGTCCGGCAGTTTGATCGCCGAGCCGGTCACCTCGACGCCGGTGCCGGCCAGCAGGCGCGCACACGCCTGGACGAAGTTCCTGCGGTAGCGGTCGGTGTGGAAGGACACGACGTCCGCGCCGAGCAGCCCGAGCAGGATCTCCTGCCGCCACGGCAGGCGGGCGAAGATATCCGGCGACGGCCAGGGCACGTGCAGGAAGAACCCGACGGGCTGATCGGGCAGCCGTTCCCTGATCAGCCCGGGAACGAGCATGAGGTGGTAGTCGTGAACCCACGCGAGCGCGCCCGGCCGCTCACCGAGCGCGCCCAGCGCCTGGTCGGCGAAGGCGGCGTTCACCTGCCGGTAGCTCTGCCACCAGGCGCGCTCAAAGCGTGGTTTCTCGATCGCATCGTGGAGCAGCGGCCACAGCGTCGCGTTGGCGAACCCGTGGTAGTAGTCACGGAGCTGGGCGGCGGACAGGCCGATCGGCAGCAGCCGGACGTCGAGATCGGGCAGCGCCGGGGGTATCCCCTTCGCGCCGCCGTCCCAGCCGACCCAGGTGCCGGAGTGGTTCGCCATCACCGGCCGCAGCGCCGTGACCAGCCCGCCGGGCGACAGTTCCCAGCCGCCGTCGCCGTGGCGGACCGGCAGCCGGTTGGCCACGACGACGACGGCCGGCGTCTGAGTGCCTGAGCTGGGCATCGCTGACCCGGGCGTTCGCTGCCTCAGGCCGCTTCCGCGCCCCTGGTCAGCGGCCCGGAAGCGTTCCGGCCGGTCCCCGCCGCCTCCTTCTCGAAGATCTCAGTGATCTCCTCGACGGAGTGGTTCTTGGTCTCCGGCAGGTACCGGTTGATGAAGGCGATGGCCAGCAGGCACAAGGCCGCGAAGCTGATCATGATCCAGCCCAGGCCGATGCCGCTCTGCCAGACCGGGAACACCTCGATGAGCGCGAAGTTGGCGACCCAGTCCACGCTCGCGGCGATCGCGGCGGCCTGCCCGCGGACCGCGGTCGGGAAGACTTCGCCCTGGAGCAGCCAGCCGGTCCCGCCCACGCCGATCGCGAACGAGGCGATGAAGGCGTTCAGGGCGATCATCACGACGACGATCTCAGCCATCCCGGTCAGTGCCAGCAGCCCGATCCCGGCGACCACGGCCGCGACGGCCATCCCCGCGTAGCCGCCCATGGACAGCTTGCGCCGGCCGAGCTTGTCGATCCACCGGAAGGCAAAGTAGGTGGCGATCACGTTGACCGCGGCGATGATGGTGGTCACCTCGACGCCGGCCATGGTGGCGGAGACCTTGTCGCTGCCGGCCTGGAACAGCGGGCCGAGCAGCTTGGGCCCGTAGTACAGCGGCACGTTGATGCCGGAGATCTGCTGGAAGACGAAGAACACGCAGACCACGATCAGCGCCCGCTTGACGCCCTTTGTCCAGTTCCGGCGGCGGGTCCGCTCGCCGCGCTGGTCGGCCGCCTCAAGCTCGCGCGCCGTGTAGCGCACGTCCTCGATCGACGCCTCCATGCCCAGCTTGCCCAGCGCCCGCTGGGTGTCTTCGTATCTCTCGTGCCGCAGCAGCCAGCGCGGCGACTCCGGCATGCGGGCGCGCAGCGCCAGCCCGATCAGCGCCGGGACCGCGCCGAGGCCGAGGATCAGCCGCCAGTCCAGCGTGGACGCGCTGTCCGGCAGCAGCCACAAGATGATCAAGGCCACAATGAAGGCCCCGACGATGCCGACAGTGATCATCCACTGCTGCAGCATGCTCAGCGCGCCGCGCCGGTCACGCGGCGCGTACTCGGCGATGTAGGCGGTAGCGATCGCTGAGTCCGCTCCGATGGCCAGCCCGATCAGGGTCCGTGCTGCCAGCAGCACGG
Organism: Streptosporangiaceae bacterium; assembly: GCA_036824445.1. Lineage (GTDB taxonomy): Bacteria > Actinomycetota > Actinomycetes > Streptosporangiales > Streptosporangiaceae > UBA9676. The sequence goes on from DAITAE010000125.1 coordinate 5,811, forward strand.
CCGCGTTCGGCGTGAAGGCCGACAAGATCGCGCCGATCGCGTAGACGAGCGCGGTGGTGACCAGCAGAGACTTGCGCCCGAACCGGTCGGCCAGCGGGCCCGCCAGCAGCGCTCCGGCGGCCGCGCCCAGTGACGCGCCCGCTACCAGGTAGCCGAGCGCGAAGCCGTTAAGCGAGTAAGGGACGAAGGGGAGCGCGGAGCCGATGTTCGCCGTGTCGTACCCGAACAGGAACCCGCCGATGGTCGCCAGCACCGTCAGCGACCAGTAGAACGACGTAGGTACTCGCTGATCGAGTTCGGCGAGAACGTTTCTCCCGCGCGTCTCGATGGTAGTCATGCCCGTTCCCCCTCACCCGCATGAGGGGACTCAAACCAGCGGCAGCGCAGCTGGCACCCAGCGGTGCGCGCTCAGCGGGCGGGACACACCACGGGTCGGCGGGTTGCGCTGCGCACCACATTTAGTCAGGATGCGAACAGGTGCTTTCGGGGCATAAGCCGGCTAGTTCCGACATTTGCCGGGCTTCACCAAGGGCAGGCATGTTCGTATTCGAATGCGAGGCAACGTTCGAGGCCGAGCCAGAAGCGGTCTGGAACGTGTGGACCGACGTGGCCCGCTGGCCTGAGTGGGATGTCAGCAAGGAGATGTCGCGGCTCGACGGCCCGTTCGAGCCGGGTGTCTCCGGCTGGGCTAAGCAGCGCGGCAACCTGGGCGGGTCCTTCATCATCACCGAGGTGAATCCCGGCCGGGGCTGGGTGACCGAATGCCCCATGCCGCTGGGAAAGGTCATCTTCGACCACGAGATCGAGCCACTCGCCGGGGGACGCGTCCGGGTGGTCAAGAGGGTCGGGGTTCAGGGCGGATTCGGGCCCCTGCTGCGGCTGTTCGCCCCCAAGATGCGGCGCGATATCGCCGAGTCCCTGGTCGCCCTGGGGCGGCAGGTGTCCCCCGCGCACCGCAGGTTATATCGCCGGCCCGCGCCCTGACGGGTCACTCCATCCGGTCGAGGATCTGCCGTACCAGGTCCATTGAGGTATGTGGGTGCAGGAAGGCGAACCGTGCGACCGTCTCGCCCTCCCATGCCGAGGGCGGGATGAACGCCACCTGGTCGTGGAGAAGCTGGTCGGCCCACCGCGTGTACTGCTCCGGGGCCCAGCCGCGGCGGCGGAACAGCACCACGCCCAGATCGGGCTCGCGGATCAGCTCCAGGTAATCGCGCGTGCTGATCTCGGCGGCGGCCTGCTTCGCCAGGCTGATCGCCGCCTCGATCGCCTCGGTGTAGGCACGGACCCCGTATACCGACAGGGAGAACCACAGCGGCAGGCCGCGCGCCCGCCGGGTGAGGTGGTAGGCGTAGTCGGTCGGGTTCCATTCGCCGGGCCGGTCGTGGATGACGTCGAGATAGGAAGCGTCCTGCTTGTGCACCGAGCGGGCGAGTGCCGGATCGCGGTAAAGAAGAGCGGCGCAGTCGAACGGCGCGAACAGCCACTTGTGCGGGTCGACGACGAACGAGTCGGCGTGCTCGATGCCGTCGTAGGCCGCCCGGACGCTCGGCGCGAACAGGCCCGCGCCGCCATAGGCGCCGTCGACGTGGAGCCACAGGCCGTGCTCACGAGCGACTGCCGCCGCGCCGGCCAGGTCGTCAATGATGCCCGCGTTGGTCGTGCCGGCCGTGGCGACCACGGCGGCCAGCGATGACGGGTCGCCATCGGCCTCGACCGCCGCACGCAGCGCCACGCCGGTGAGGCGGTGGTCATCGGTGGCGACGGTCAGCGGATCCATCTCCAGGATGCGCATGGTGTTGACGATGGAGGAATGGGCATCGGTGCTGACGGCGACCCGGAACCGGCGGCCCCGGCCAGCATCGCCGGCCTTGCGCTTGGCCACCTCCCGGGCGACCACCAGGGCCGACAGGTTCCCCGCGGAACCCCCGGAGACAAAGCACCCGCCCGCCGAGTCGGGCAGGCCTGCCCGAGCGGCAATGAGGCGCAGCACCAGGTTCTCGGCGTGGATCGCGCCCGCGGCCTCCAGCCATGAGATCCCCTGGATCGAGGCGCACGAGATGAGCATGTCGAACAGCAGCGCTGCCTTCGTCGGCGCTGCCGGGATGAAGCCGAGGTACCGCGGGCTGTCGGCGGAAATCACCGCTGGTGCCATGACCGAGGTGTAGACGCCCAGCACCTGATCGGAATTGTGCGGCTCGTCACCGAGCAGCCCTTTGAGCGCGGCGTCGAGCTCGGCGGGGTCCCGTGAGCTCTCATCCAGCGGGACTGGGTCCAGCCGTAGCCGGTTTTCCGCATAAGCCAGCACCGAGCGGATCATCTGCTCGGTCGTCGGGTCCACACTATGCATGCGCGCAACCTAAGGCGCGGGAGTTCGGTGCGGCAAGCGCGGACCTAGCCACAAGCGCGGACCCAGCCACAAGCGCGGACCTAGCCCAACGTAAAGGGATCGCGCGTGTCGCCGCTCAGCTCCACCCACACCGATTTGCTCTCGAGGTATTCGTCGACCCCGGTGATGCCGTTTTCCCGGCCGAGCCCCGAAGCGCCGTAGCCGCCGAACGGCACGCTCGGGGCGACGACCCGGTACGCGTTGATCCACACCGTGCCGGCCCGGAGCCTGGCCGCCACCCGGTGGGCGCGATGAATGTCCTTGGTCCACACGGCACCGGCCAGCCCATAGAGAGTGTCGTTGGCCAGCTTCAGCGCCTCGTCCTCGCCGGTGAACGTGTAGGCCGACAGCACCGGGCCGAAGATCTCCTCCCGGACCACGGTGGACCGCGGGCCCACCCCCGTCAGCACGGTGGGCTTGATGAAGAAGCCGCCAAGCCCGGCGTCGGCCGCCCCGCCGTAAGCCACCGTCGCACCCTCGTCCTCGGCCGCCTTGAGGTACCCGAGCACCTTTTCGTACTGCGGCCCGTTGGCGACCGGACCCATCTCGGTCTCCGGGTCGTTGGGGTCGCCGAGCTTGATCGCCGAGGCCCGCTCGGCGACCAGCCGTACGACCTCATCGTGCACGCTCTCGTGGACGATGAGCCGCGAGCCGGCCATGCAGGTCTGCCCGGTCGCCGCGAAAACGCCGGCGACCAGTCCGTTGGCCGCGGCCCGCAGGTCGGCGTCCGGGAACACGATCTGGGGGGACTTGCCGCCGAGCTCCAGGGTCACCTTGTTGAGGTTCTCCGCCGCGGCGTGCGCGACCGCACGGCCGGTCGCCGTGGAGCCGGTGAAGGCGATCTTGTCGACGCCGGGATGGCCGGCCAGCGCGGCGCCAACCTCGCGCGAGAGCCCCGTGACGACGTTGAACACCCCGGGAGGGAAACCGGCCTGCTCGAACAGCGGGGCAAAGCCGAGGGTGGAGACCGGGGAGTGCTCCGACGGCTTCACGACCACGGTGCAGCCCGCGGCCAGCGCGGGTGCGACCTTCCACGTCATCAGCAGCAGAGGCGAGTTCCACGGCGTGATCGCCGCCACGACACCCACCGGCTCACGCCGGGTGTAGACGAGATAGTCCGGGTTGGGCGCCGGGATCTGCCGTCCCTCGAGCTTGTCCGCCAGCCCGGCGTAGTAGTGGTACCAGCTCCCAAGCCCGTTCATCTGGCCGATCATCTCGCGGTACAGCTTGCCGGAGTCGTTAACTTCCAGGCGCGCAAGCTCCTGCGCATGATCTGAGATGAGATCCCCCAGGCGCCGCAGCAGCGCCGCCCGTGCGAACCCCGTCAGCCGTCCCCAGTCACCATCCAGCGCCGAGCGCGCGGCCGCCACAGCGGCATCGACGTCCTCGGGGCCACCGTCGGGCACCACGGCCCAACTCCGGCGGGTGTAAGGGTTTTGCGACTCGAACGTCCGGCCGGAGACGGCATCCACCGCCTTGCCGCCGATCAGCATCCGCAGCCGTGTCAGTTCCGCCGCCATCGCCCCGCCTGCCTTCCTCGATGCCAGCGCTCCGGGCGCCCGGACGGCACCCCAGCGCCGGGCGTCGCAGCGATCCGCGTCCGTGCCGAATACTACGAGCCCTGGCGCCCCGCGCTGTCTCGTGTTGCGCCAGGTGCCTGCCGGCCGTGCAAGACCTTGGCCATGAGCCACTCCCCGGCCTGGACCGGCTGGTACCTGGGCGGGTTCCCGGGCCCGCAGCA
>DAITAE010000126.1:0-9830 GCA_036824445.1 Streptosporangiaceae bacterium
CCGAGCCCCCCACGACGCCACCGCCTACGCCGGTCGCGACGTGGCCCACAACATGAGCATCGACGCCGTGTGGCTTCCTGAAGAGTCCGGCGAGCACGCCGCGGCCGAGACCGCTTGGGCGCGGCGGTTCCTCCAAGCCCTCCAGCCGCACCGCGCCGCCGGCGTCTACGTCAACTTCCTTGATGCCGACGACGACACCAGCCGCATTCAAGAGGCCTACGGCGATCACATCTACCGGCGACTCGCCGAGGTCAAGGCCAAGTACGACCCCGACAACGCCTTCCACCACAACAAGAACATCCGCCCTGGTTGAGCCCGGCTTGGCGACCATCGACGCGGTGGGGTGGTGGACCCGGACGTTCATCCGGGCACGTGGCGGTCCCGCCACGCTGATTCGCAACGAAGGAGGCCAGCGCCCCGCTTCCTGCTACTGGCCGCGGTTGGTGGCGATGAGCACGTAGTCGGTGAAGACGACAGGGCCGTCGGTGAGCTCGGGGCCGTAGACGGCTTCGAACTGCCGGACGGCGGCCGAGGCGCCGTGTGCCCGATGGGCCGCCTCATCGGCGAACTCGAAGAGATGGACGAACCTGATGGGGTCGTCTTTCTGCTGCCACGCGGTGTACATCCTGGTGCCCGGCTCGTTCTTCGCCTGGAGTCGGCAGGGCTGCTCCACCTGGCCCGATCCCAGCTTGAAGAGCGTGGTGAACGTGTTCCTGGAAGCACGCGAGAACGCGCAGACACTCATGACCATCGAGCACACCCTCCTGCCGCCCGGGCTCGTTGATCAGCACAAGCGTGGCTGGGCGGCCATCGCACAGCAGCTCGCCGCGGAGCTGGCCGCGGCGCGCTCCGGGTGAGGCCTGCTGGGCGGAATGCGGCAACCCCTCATGGGGGTTGGGTTATGCGGTAGAGGATGCTCGGATCTCTGGGGATTCGCCGAGATCGCCGGAACGGAGCAGATCATGGCAGGAAACTCTGCGCACGAGCCGTCCGCACGACCGCAACCCGACCTGGGCACCGTCGCGGACGTCATGCAGCCACCGCTGACGACCGTCGACCAGAACGACCACGTGGCCGCGGCCGCCTACCTGATGAGACACGCGGGCGCGACCGCGCTCGTGGTCCTGGACGGCCACGAGACCAGCCGGCCCATCGGCATCATCACGGAGGCGGACATCGTCCACACGGTGGCGGACGGGAAGGACCCGAACGAGGTCCGGATCCACGAATTGATGACCCCCAGCCCCACCGTCATCAAGGCGGGAACGAGCGTCCGCGACGCGGCCGAGACCATGGTGGAGGGCCACTTCCGGCATCTGCCGGTCGTCGACGACAAATCCGCGCTCAGCGGGATCGTCGATATCGCAGATGTCTGCCGGGCGCTGCTCGACATGCCCGCGAGCTGACCAGCCGCGCCCCCAGCGGCCGCGGCGCCTCAGTGCGAGTCGCGGCTGACGTTCCCGCCGCTCGACCCGACCAGGAAGTCAAGGTCGGCGCCGGTGTCGGCCTGCTGCACGTGGTCCACGTACAGCCGCTCCCACCCCCGGTGCGGGTTGGCGAACCCCGCGGCCGTGGCCCGGTTCGGGGTGCGCCGTCGCAGTTCGGACTCGGGGACGTCGAGGTCCAGCCGGCGCGCCGGCACGTCCAGCGTGACGAAGTCGCCGGTCTGCACGAGCGCCAGCGGCCCGCCGGCCGCCGCCTCCGGCGTCACGTGCAGCACGACCGTGCCGTAAGCGGTTCCGCTCATGCGGCCGTCGCAGACACGCACCATGTCGCGCACCCCACGCTCGAGGAGCTTGCGCGGCAGCGGCACGTTCGACACCTCGGGCATCCCCGGGTAGCCCTTGGGGCCGCAGCCGCGCAGGACGAGCACCGAATCGGCGTCCACGTCCAGGCCCGGGTCGTCGATCCGGGCATGCAGGTCCTCGATCGTGTCGAACACAACGGCGGGTCCGCGGTGCGTGAGCAGCTCCGCCGACGCCGCCGCGGGCTTGATGATCGCGCCGCTGGGGGCGAGGCTCCCGCGCAGGACCGCGATACCGGCCTCCGGCTGTAGCGGCTCGCCGCGGGCGCGGATCACCTCGTGGTCCCAGATCTGTGCCTCGGCGAGATAGTCCACCAGGGGGCGGCCCGTGACGGTGCGGGCGCCGGGGTCGAGCAGGTCCGCCACCTCTCGCAGGACGGCGAGCAGGCCGCCGGCGCGGTGGAAGTCCTCCATCAGATGCCGCCCGGCCGGCTGCAGGTCGACGAGCAGCGGAATGCCCGCGCCGATGCGGTCGAAGTCGTCGATGGTCAGTGGTACGCCCAGGCGGCCTGCGATGGCGAGCAGATGCACCACGGCGTTCGTGGATCCGCCGATGGCGGCGAGCGCGACGATCGCGTTGCGGAACGAGCCGGCGGTCAGCACCTGGCTCGGCCGGCGGTCCTGCCCGACCATCTCGACGACCAGGCGGCCGGCCGCGTGCGAGGCCTCGAGCAGACGGCTGTCCGGGGCCGGCAGCCCGGCCGTGCCGGGCACGGTCGTGCCGAGCGCCTCGGCGAGCAGTCCCATGGTGGAGGCTGTTCCCATCGTGTTGCAGTGCCCACGGCTCCGGATCATCGAGGACTCCGACGCCAGGAACGCGCTCTCGGGCAGCGTGCCCGCGCGGACCTCCTCGCTGAGCCGCCACACGTCGGTGCCGCAGCCCAGCGGCACGCCCCGGAAGGTTCCGGAGAGCATCGGGCCGCCGGGCACGACCACGGCCGGCAGGTCTACCGACGCCGCCGCCATCAGCAGCGACGGAATCGTCTTGTCGCAGCCACCGAGCAGCACCACGCCGTCGAGGGGGTTCGCGCGCAGCATCTCCTCGGTGGCCATCGCCGCCATGTTCCGCCACAGCATCGCGGTCGGCCGCAGGTTGGTCTCGCCGAGGGACACGACCGGCAGGTTGAGCGGGATACCGCCCGCCTCGTAGATCCCGTCGCGGACGGAGGCGGCGACCTCGTTCATGTGCGCATTGCACGGCGTGAGGTCGGACGCCGTGTTCGCGATCGCGATGTGCGGCCGCCCGGAGAACGCGCTGTCCGGCAGGCCCCGCCGCATCCAGGCCCGGTGGAGATACGCGTTGCGATGATCGCCCGCGTACCACTGTGCGCTTCGAAGTTCAGTCACATACCCAATGAGACCATCAGCCCGGGCGGGGCGGGAGCGCCCGCCGGCCGCCGGGTACGTTGAGCATGGTGGCTGATCGTGGGAGGACCCTTGAGCCGGATCAACGACGTCGGGGGCATGCAAGGCTTCCCGCCGGTGGCGCAGGAGGCCGACGAGCCGGCCTTCCACGCCGACTGGGAGGCGCACGTGTTCGCCCTCAACCGGGCCCTGATCGGCCGCGGTGTCTACAACCTCGACGAGTTCCGGGACGCGATCGAGCGGATACCGCCGCCGGAATACCTGGCGTCGTCGTATTACGAGAAGTGGTTCCGCGCCATCACCACGCTGCTGGCCGAGAAGGGCGTCCTGACCGAGGAGGAGATGGCGGGTGACTGAACTGTTCCGTCCGGGAGACCGGGTCCGGGCACGCCGCGCCGACCCGCCCCACCACACCCGGCTCCCGCGGTATGCGCGCGGCGCCGTCGGCATGGTGCTGGAGCGCCAGGGCCACTATCCGCTGCCCGACGACCGGGCGCGACGGCTCCCTGGCGAGCCCGAGCCGGTCTACACGGTCCGTTTCGCCGCCGCCGAGCTGTTCGGCGAGGGCGACCACACGGTGACCGTGGACCTCTGGGAAAGCTACATCCGGCCGGCCACGCCGGAGGCGGCGGGATGAGCGGCGACCACACCGGCACGGCGGCGACGCTGGCCGCCCGGGTCCGCCACCTCGAGGGGCTGCTGGAGCGGCGCGGCCTCGTCGATCCCCAGGAACTGGATCGCGCCCTTGAGGCGTTCCTTGCCCGCGCCTCACCGGCCAACGGAGCCCGCCTGGTCGCGCGGGCCTGGCTCGACGACGGGTTCCGCGCCCGGTTGCTGGCGGACGCGAACGCCGCGCTGCCCGAACTCGGGCTGTCCATGGGCGGCGGGCTGCAGGAGCAACGGCTCAAAGTGGTCGAGAACACCGAAGCGAGCCACAACGTGATCGTGTGCACGCTGTGCTCGTGCTATCCGATCGCGCTGCTCGGGCCCTCCCCGACGTGGTACAAGAGCGAGGCGTACCGGTCCCGGGTCGTGCGGGACCCGCGCGGGGTGCTGCGCGAGTTCGGCTTCGCGCTCGATCCCGCCGTGATGATCAACGTGTGGGATGCCAGCGCGGAGTCGCGCTACATGGTCCTCCCGCGCCGGCCGGCCGGGACCGGGGATCTGGACGAGCAGGCGCTGGCGGCGCGGGTCACCCGCAACGGCCTGATCGGGGTCGCCCCGGTCTGACCGAGCGCGCCGAAGCTCTATTGACAGTACGGCGCGGCGCGGCATGGGATGAATGGACGAGTGTGCCGCTGTCCTGGGGAGAGGAGCCGCGGCGATGACGAACCTGGCCGGAATAGTGCGGGACGCGCAGGAAGCGCGCGGCGAGTGGCTGGCCGTGCGGCAGGGCGAGCTGGCGCTGACCTACGCCGAGCTTGCGCGGGCGAGCGGCCAGGCGGCCGCCCTGCTGCGCGAGGCCGGGGTCGGCCCCGGCGACCGGGTGGCGCTGATGCTCCCGAACGTGGTGGCGTATCCGCTGTTCTTCTACGGCAGCCTCGCCGTCGGCGCCTCGGTCGTGCCGATGAACCCGCTGCTGAAGAGCCGGGAGGTGGCGTACTATCTCGGCGACTCGGGCGCCTCGGTCATCGTCGCCTGGGACCAGATGGCGGACGAGGCGGCCAAGGGCGCGGCCGATAGCGGCGCCCAGGTCATGCGGGTGACGGAGCCGGACGCGAGGACGCTGCTCGGCGACCGGCAGCCGGTGACGGACTGGGCCGAGCGGGCCGACGACGATGACGCCGTCATCCTGTACACGTCCGGGACGACCGGCGTGCCGAAGGGCGCCGAGCTCACCCACGCGAACCTGTACACGAACGCCGAGGTGGCCACGACGACGCTGTTTACCGCGGGCCCGGGCGACGTGATCATGGGGTGCCTGCCGCTGTTCCACGTCTTCGGCCTGACCTGCGGCATGAACGCGTCGGTCATCAGCGGCGCCACGCTGACCCTGCTGCCGCGGTTCGACGCGGGGGCGGCCCTGGAGATGATCGGCCGGGAGAAGGTGACGATCTTCGAGGGTGTGCCGACGATGTACTCGGCGCTGCTGCATCACCCCGACCGCGCCACGGCCGACGTGTCGTCGCTGCGGCTGTGCGTGTCCGGCGGGGCCGCGCTCCCGGTCCAGGTCCTGCGCGAGTTCGAGGAGGCGTTCGGCTGCCCGATCCTGGAGGGCTACGGGCTGTCGGAGACCTCGCCGGTCGCCTCGTTCAACCACCCGGACAAGGTCCGCAAGCCGGGCTCGATCGGCACCCCCATCACCGGGGTGGAGATGCGCGCCGTGGACGACTCCGGCGCCGACGTGCCGCAGGGGGAGGTCGGCGAGATCGCGATTCGCGGCCACAACGTCATGAAGGGCTACTGGAACAAGCCGGAGGCGACCGCGGCGGCCATCCCCGATGGCTGGTTCCGCACCGGCGACCTGGCCCGGATCGACGAGGACGGCTACTTCTTCATCGTCGACCGGAAGAAGGAGCTGATCATCCGGGGCGGGTACAACGTCTACCCAAGGGAGATCGAAGAGGCGCTGCACGAGCACCCGGCCGTGGCCGAGGTGGCTGTGGTCGGGATCCCGCACGACTCGCTGGGCGAGGAGGTGGGCGCCGCGGTCGCGCTCAAGCCGGGCGCCACCGCCACCCCCGACGAGCTGAAGGCGTTCGCCAAGAGCCGGGTCGCCGCCTACAAGTACCCACGGCACGTCTGGCTGGTGGACCAGCTGCCGAAGGGACCGACCGGCAAGATCCTGCGCCGTGAGGTGAAGCCGCCCGCCGACGTGCTGGAGAGCTCGTGACCGGGCGGGCGGGGGACGGCCAGGCCGAGGACTTCGCCGACGTCGCCGACGCCGCGCCCGCGCTCGACCTGCTGCTGTCGGACGCGGCCCTCGGGATCATGCGCCGGTTCCGGCCCGACGGTTCCACGCTCCGGCTCGGCCTCAACCTGGCTCGGCGGCCGTGGACGGTGGCCCGCCGATCCGCCGCGCTGGCCGGTGAGCTCGGCAAGATCGCGGTCGGGCGCTCGGCCGTCGCTCCCGAGCAGCGCGACCGGCGGTTCGCGGACCCGGCGTGGATGGGCAACCCGTTCCTCCGGCGGATCCTGCAGGCCTACCTGGCGGGAGGCGCCGCGGCCGAGTCGCTGCTCGCCGACGCCGATCTGGGCTGGCGCGACGGCGAGCGCGTCGGGTTCGTCGTGCACAACGTCGTCGACGCGGCGGCGCCCAGCAACAACCCGGTGCTGAGCCCGGCCGCATGGAAGGCGCTGGTCGACACCGGCGGGCTGAGCGCGGTGCGCGGGCTGCGCGCTTTCGCGTCCGACATGGCGGCCGCCCCGAGGGTCCCGGCCATGGTGGCGCCCGATGCCTTCGAGGTCGGCCGCGACCTCGCCGTCTCGCCCGGGGCCGTGGTGCGGCGGGCGGAGATCTGCGAGCTGATCCAGTACGAGCCGGCCACCCCGCGCGTACACGAGTTCCCGCTGGTGATCGTGCCGCCGATGATCAACAAGTTCTACGTCACCGACCTGGCGCCAGGCCGCAGCATCGTCGAGTACCTGGTGTCGCAGGGTCACCAGGTGTTCGCCGTCTCCTGGCGCAACCCGGACGCCCGGCACCGGGACTGGGGCACGGACGCCTACGGCCAGGCCATCGTGGACGCGCTGAACGCGGCGCGGTCGATCTGCGGGGCTGCGAAGGCCAGCATCTTCGCGCTCTGCTCGGGCGGCATCGTGTCCTCGATGGTGGCCGCGCATCTGGCCGACTCCGGCGGCCTGGAGCAGCTCGCGTCGCTGTATCTCGGGGTGACCGTGCTCGACCAGGTGCAGGAGGGCACCGTGGCGGCGCTGGCCGACGAGCACGCGGCGGCGCTGGCGGTCGCGGCCTCACGGTCCCGCGGCTACCTGGACGGCCGGTCGCTGGCCGAGGTGTTCGCCTGGCTGCGGGCCAACGACCTGATCTGGAACTACTGGGTGAACAACTATCTGCAGGGCAAGACCCCGCCGCCGTTCGACATCCTGTACTGGAACGCCGACACCACCCGGCTGCCGGCCGCGCTGCACCGCGACTTCATCAACATCGCCCTGACCAGCGCGCTGGCCAAGCCCGACGCGGTGACGATGCTCGGCTCACCGGTGGATCTGTCCCGGGTGGACGTGGACTCCTACCTGGTGGCCGGCATCGCCGACCACCTGTGCCCGTGGCAGGCCTGCTACCGCAGCACGCAGCTGCTCGGCGGCGACGTCCGGTTCGCGCTTTCCACCAGCGGGCACATCGCGTCGATGATCAACCCGCCGGACAACCCGAAGGCGAGGTTCCAGGTGGCGCCGGCCGGGGCAGATCCGGCCAACCCGCCCGACCCGCGCGACTGGCTGCGAGTGGCCGAGACCGTGAAGGGCAGCTGGTGGCCGGACTACTCCGCCTGGCTCGCCGAGCGGAGCGGCGGCGAGAAGGACCGGCCGGGGCAGCTGGGCGACGAGGGATTCGAGCCGATGGAACCCGCGCCCGGCCTGTACGTCCTCGACCGGTAGCCGACCGGCGCCGCTCGTGCGAGCCTGGCAGCAGGCCAGCGCTCCAGCGTGTGACGCCCAGGGGAGGACAGGGACCGATGCCGATCAGCTTCCGCCGGAAACCGGGGCCGCCGACGACCCGCAGCATGGTGGTCGAAGGCCGGCCGCTGCGCATCGACGTCCGGCCAGGAACCGGCCGACAGCCGCCGTTGCTGCTGGTCAACGGCGTCGGCGCCAGCCTGGAGCTGCTGCAGCCGTTCGTCGACGCGCTCGATCCCGCCCTCGAGGTCATCCGTTTCGACGTCCCGGGAGTCGGCGGCTCGCCGCTGCCCGGCCTGCCCTACCGCTTCACCGGCCTGTCCCGGCTGATGGCGCGCCTGCTCTCCGAGCTCGGCCACGATGAGGCAGACGTGCTCGGCATCTCCTGGGGTGGCGGGGTCGCTCAGCACTTCGCTTTGCTCCACCGGCACCGCTGCCGACGCCTGGTGCTGGTCGCCACGGCGACCGGCTCGCTGATGGTGCCGGCCAGGCCGGCCGTGCTGGCCCGGATGATCACCCCGCGCCGGTACCTGGATCGCGGGTACCTGCGGGACAACGCCGCCAGCCTCTACGGCGGCTCCGCGCGCAGCCAGCCGGAGCACATCAGCGCGCTGATGCACGCCGAGAACCGGGTCGGTCCGGCGCTGGGCTATGTGTACCAGCTCGCCGCCGGAGCGGGCTGGACCAGCCTGCCGTTCCTGCCGCTGATCCGCCAGCCGACCCTGATCCTGTCCGGCGACGACGACCCGCTGATCCCGCTGGCCAACGCCCGGCTGATGCACTCCCTGATCCGACGCTCGCAGCTGCACGTGTACCACGGCGGCCACCTGGGCCTGGTCACCGAGGCCTCCGAGCTCGCGCCGGTGGTCGGCCGGTTCCTGGCGGCCGGGCTGCCAGCCGGCGGCGGCCGCGCGGCCCACAATGGCCCGCCGGGCTAGCCGCCCGCATTCTCCCCGAGGAGGACCCCGATGACGAACGCCGCCGATGCCGACTTCTACCACCTGGAGCAGCTGCTCGACGACGCCGGCCGCGACGCCCTGCAGCGCACCCGGGAGTTCATGACCAAGGAGGTCGGGCCGGTCATCAACCGCTACTGGACGCGGGAGGAGTTCCCGCACGAGCTGATCCCGGGCTTCGCCCGGCTCGGCATCGCCGGCGTGGCGTACACCGGCTACGGCTGCCCCGGCGGCGGCCCGCTGCTGGACGGGATGATCGCGATGGAGCTGGCCCGGACCGACCCGTCCTTCTCCACGTTCAGCGGGGTGCACAGCGGCCTCGCCATGGGGTCGATCTACCTGTGCGGGTCGGAGGAGCAGAAACAGCGCTGGCTGCCACCGATGGCCCGGCTGGAGAAGATCGGCGCGTTCGGGCTGACCGAGCCGGAGGTCGGGTCCGGCGCGGCGGGCGGGCTGACCACCACCGCCCGCCGCGACGGCGACGAGTGGGTCCTCGACGGGCAGAAGAAGTGGATCGGCAACGCCACCTTCGCCGACTACATCATCATCTGGGCCCGCGGTACCGAAGACGGCCAGGTCAAGGGCTTCGTGGTGGAGAAGGGCACGCCGGGCCTGTCCACCACCAAGATCAAGGACAAGATCGCGCTGCGGGTCGTGCAAAACGCCTACATCACGCTGGACGGAGTACGGGTGCCGGAGGAGAACCGGCTGCAGAAGGCGACCTCGTTCCGGCAGACCGCGGCGGTGCTGCGGCAGACCAGGGCGGGGGTGGCCTGGATGGCGGTCGGCTGCGCCCGCGGGGCGTACGAATATGCGCTCGCCTACGCCAAGGAACGGCACCAGTTCGGCAGGCCGATCGGCAGCTTCCAGCTCGTCCAGGACCTGCTGGTGCGCATGCTCGCGAACATCACCGCCTCGGCGTGCCTGTGCACCCGGCTGGCCCAGCTGCAGGCGGCTGGCGAGGCAGCCGACCAGCATTCGGCGCTGGCCAAGGCCTTCTGCACGGTGCGGATGCGGGAATCCGTCGGCTACGCCCGCGAGCTGCTCGGCGGCAACGGCATCCTGCTGGAGCAGCAGGTCGGCCGGTTCGTCGCCGACGCCGAGGCGATCTACTCCTACGAGGGCACCCG
>DAITAE010000647.1:0-2631 GCA_036824445.1 Streptosporangiaceae bacterium
CGGTGAACATCGCCACCGACGCGGGCAGCAGGATGTCCAGCTCGTCGGGGCGGACCCGGCGCACCAGCGGATCGGGCTCCACCTGCGGCGGGCCGGAGATGGCCATCACCGGCTGCGTGGCCCTGATCTCACGCGGCCGCCCCCAGTACGGCCGCAGCAGCTCCCACAGGCCCAGGACGTCCGCCGCCGGCCCCACGATGGACGAGCAGCGGCGGCCCAGCAGCCGGGCGCGCCCGGCGAAGGTGGTGATCGCGGGGGGCGTGGCCGCGACCGGCACCAGGTTGGCGCCCGCGTAGCAGAGCGAGGCCAGCCGCCCGCCTGCCTGGTAGCCCCACATCTGCCCGCCGAGCCGGGACGGGTCCAGCCCAGCCTCGCGTACCCGGGAGCTGATGAACACGTTGACTACCGGGTCGCGGTCGCACAACTCGATGACCTCGTCGCGATCGCGGTTGTCGAGCAGGCGCAGCGACGACGATCGCCACGTCTTGGTGCGCAGCACACCCCCAGCGTATCGGCCCAGGGGCCAGGAGGGTTACAACCCACCCGTTATCGCATGCGGCAAGTCACGGCAGGCTCAGGCGGCGGCGGGCGGAGGCGTCGCCGGGCAGACCGCGTTCACCAGGCCGGGCCTGCTGGGCAGCGCCCCGGTCGCCAGGTAATTGTTGAGGTAGCCGTCGACGCAGGTGTTGGGGGGCTGCACCAGCGACTGGCCGTGGTTGCCGCCCCGCAGCACCACGACCATCCGCGCCGTCGGCAACAGCCGGCGGGCCACGAGCGCGCCCCGGTAGGGCGTCGCCGCGTCCAGCGTGCCCTGGATCATCAGGATGCCTGGCAGCCCCGCACCGCGGATCTGCAAAGGACGGGCGGGGCCCCGCACCGGCCAGAACGCGCAGGCGGCATTGAACCAGGCGTTGTCCCAGGCCAGGAACGGAGCGGTCCGGAAGACCCGCCGGGTGTCGGCGTCCCATTTCGCCCAGCTCCGCGGCCAGTTCACGTCGCTGCACTGCACCGCGTTGTAGACGGCGAACAGGTTCTCGGGCTGCGTTCCCACCTCCTGGTACACGCTGGCCAGCGGGCCGCTGTCGTGCTGGTGGAGGTAGGCGGCGAGCGCGTCGGCCAGGCCCGGCCACAGGCTGTTGCTGTAGCCGCCCTGCAGGAAGGTGTCGTCGAACTCGTCGGGGCCGATCATCGGGCCCGACGGCCCTGGGACCGGGTGGGCCTCGAGCCTGGCGCGGGCCTGGTCCCATGCCTGCTGGACCTGGGCTTCGGTGGAGCCGAGATGGTAGACGGCATCATGATCGGCGACCCAGGAGAAGAACGCCCGGATCCTGCCCTCGAACGCGTAGTCCTGGCTGATGTTGTCGGCGTACCAGACGCCGCGCGGGTCCACGACGCTGTCGAGCACCATCTTGCGCAGCCGGTGCGGGAACAGGGTCGCGTATACCTGGCCCAGATAGGTGCCGTAGGAGTAGCCGAAATAGCTGATCTGCTGCTGGCCCAGGGCGACCCGGATGGCATCCATGTCCCGCGCCGCATCGGCCGTGGTCATGAACGGAAGCAGCCATCCGTACCGGTGCTCGCAATCGGCGGCGTAGCGCTTCGCCCGCCCGATGAGCACCTGCTCCTCACGCTGGTTCGCCGGGATGTAATCGGGCCGCGCCCCCGCGAAGAAGCTGCGGTCGCAATGCAGGGCGGGGACGCTGGCGCCCACGCCGCGAGGGTCGAAACCGATGATGTTGTACTTGGCGGACACGCTGCGGTCCAGTCGCGTGGCCACGACCGCCGCCAGCGACCGGCCGCTGGCACCCGGGCCCCCCGGGTTGACGAGCAGGTCACCCAGTTGCTGGGCGGCCGGCGCGGTGGCCGGCACCTCCGAGAGGGCGAGGGTGATCTTCCGCCCGGAGGGGTGGCTGTAGTCCAGCGGCACGCGCAGGCTGGCACACCGCATCGGGGCACCCTCCACCAGGCAGGAGCGCCAGTGCAGCGCATCCCCCGGGCCCGTCGCGGCCGCCGGGCCGGCGGCCGACGATCCGGCCGGGGCCGGTGACCCGGCCGGGGCCGGTGACCCGCCGGAGGTGCAGCCGGCCATCGCGATGGCACACGCAAGGGCCGCGGCGAGGACAGCCGGGCGCGGGACAGGCAAGCGCGTCATCGGCATACCAGCCATCTTGCCCGACCTAGGACGTGTCTCGCAGATCTCCAGCCTGGCATGGATCCACGAGACACGCCCTGGGCGGGTGCGTCCGCCGCGCCGCTTCACCCGGCGCGCTGGCGGGCCTCCATGGCTGCCCGGTACTCGGCGATGACGATGTCGTTCAGCTCCTGGACCGAGGTGTCCTTGCTCGGCTTGTCGAAGGTGATCTCGCCGTGCTGCAGCAGGTTGACCCGGTCGGCGATCTCGAGCACCTGGCCGTAGTTGTGCGCGATGACGATGACCGACACGTCGCCCTTCTGCTTGAGGTCGCGGATCAGGTCCAGGATGAGCGCTGCCTCCTTGGCGCCCATGGCGGCGAGCGGCTCGTCGAGCAGCAGCACCTTCGCGTCGGAGTAGATCGCGCGGGCAATCGCGATCGCCTGCCGCTGGCCGCCCGACAGCCTCGCGACCTCCAGGTCGACCGACTTGAGGCCGAT
>DAITAE010000127.1:0-9820 GCA_036824445.1 Streptosporangiaceae bacterium
GCCGTCCCGGGCGGCGGCTCCTCGATGCCGGGCGGATGAGTGGCAGCCACCACCTGCGCGGCGTCCCACGATCCTTGGCAGAACTGATCATTTGTCCCCTGACAGCACGAAGACGGCGTCTGGAACGTCCAGGGCAAAGGGTAAGGCATCCCCCGTGCCGCAGGAGCGCAACGAGACAAGAAGGGAACCACGGTGTTCCGCCCTCGGCCGCCCATCGGTCACATCGGGCCAGCTGATCACAGCGGCGCACGGGCAGGCACCGGAACGGTCGGCAAAAGCACGTCCGGCCGGGCCGGGTGGGCCGGCTCGGCCGGCTATCGTCCGGTCCAGGGTGCCCAGCTCCCCGCAGGCTGCCAGCGAAGGTGTCCCTGGCGCTCCTCAGCTGGGCTCGCGGCGGTGACGACAGGACGCATGTGGGCTGGACGAACGAAGCTGCGGAGAGCGGCCGCCACCGCCGGCGGGCGGCCGTGCGAGTCACCAGGACCATCATCCTGGTGACCGTGCTGGTCGTTCTGGGCGTCGGTTACCTCAGGTCCCCGGCCAAGGAGGCGGCCGCCCCGGCAAGGCCGGCCAGGCCGGCACAGCGGCGGATTCCCGCCGGGTCCCGCAGGTTCGCCGCCGAGGCGGCGGTGGCCGCTGGGCGGCTGCAGACCCAGGCGGCCCGCTCGTACACCCACACGCACCTGTGGCAGGCGGCGAGTGCTCTCGCCGCGACGATCGGCTACATGCGGGCCACGGGATCGCAGTCCTACGTCGGCGACCTGGGTGCCACCTACCAAGCACACGTGTTGCCCGGCCACGGCTTCCCGGACCATTACTACGACGACGATGGCTGGTGGGTGCTGACCTGGATCAAGGCCTACGACCTGACCGGTAACAGGGCGTACCTTCGCCTCGCCAAAGCCGTGTTCGCCGCCATGGCCCAGGGCTGGACCCACGCATGCGGCGGTGGCGTGCTGTGGAGCAAGTACTGGCCGTACAAGAACGCCATCACCAACGAGGAGTTCCTGCGGGACGCGGTCCTGCTGCACGAGGCAACACCGGGCGACACCACATACGCCCGATGGGCACTCAGGGAATGGGCATGGTTCTCACGCAGCGGCATGCTCACCCGCTCCCACCTGGTCGTCGACGGCCTGACGGGGGATTGCCGGCCCAAGCTGAGCTCGCCGAGATGGACTTACAACCAGGGGATGCTGATCGGCGCGCTGGTGTCCATGGCCAACCTGACGGGCCACCGGTCATTCCTGGTCACGGCGGGCAAGGTGGCCCACGCGGTCATGCACAGCGCCAAGCTCAGCCCTGGAGGAATCCTGCGTGAGCCGTGCCGCCCGCTTCACTGCGGACGGGACGCACCGATGTTCAAGGGCATCTTCATGGAGAACCTGAAGCTGCTGTACGACCGCGTGGGAGGCGCCGCGTACCAGCGATACATGCGCAGAAACGCGGTGGCCGTGTGGGCCGACGACAGGAGGGGCACGGCGTTCGGCGTCAGCTGGGCCGGGCCATTCCACGCACCGACCGTGACCGCGCAGGCGTCCGCCCTGGCCGTCCTCACCACCCAGATACCGTAGCCCGGCCCGGGCCACAGGCCGGGCTGATGGCCGCCGGGCTCCCGTCCGCAGGCCAGGTTGATGGCCACCGGGCTCCCGTCCGCAGGCCAGGCTGAGCCGTCGGTCGCGCTGATGGCCGCCGACTGGGCTGATGGCCGGTGGGTCCGGCCCGCCACCCCAGGCACACAGGCCGGTGGCCGCCGGCTCCGGCCAGCGTAGGCTGCGAAGGAAGGAGGCCGTCATGGGGTTTGAGCACATCCTGGTTGAACGGTCGGGCGACTTCGCCACCGTCACCATGAACCGGCCGCAGCGGCGCAACGCCCTGTCTTTGACGCACATGCAGGAGCTGATCACGGCGCTGCGCGAGATCGGGGACAGCGACGCGCTCGGCATCGTGCTCGCGGGCAACGGCCCGGTCTTCTGCTCCGGGCACGACTTCGCCGACGTGGTCGACGCCGACCTGTCGGAGGTTCGCTCGCTGCTAGTGACCTGCACGGAACTGATGACGCTGATGCAGCAGGTGCCTCAGCCGGTCGTGGCACGGGTACACGGGCTGGCCACGGCGGCTGGCTGCCAGCTCGTCGCCAGCGCCGACCTCGCCGTCGCCAGCGAGAACGCGGGCTTCGCGGCTCCCGGCGGCAAGGGTGGCTGGTTCTGCCACACCCCGATGGTGGCGGTCGCCCGGAACGTCGGCCGGAAGCGGGCCACGGAGATGGCCCTGTCCGGGGAAACCATCGACGCGCGGACCGCGCTGGACTGGGGACTTGTCAACCGGGTGGTCCCGGCGGAGCAGCTCGACTCCGCCACGGCGGACCTGCTGGAACGCGTCACGCTGGGATCAGCCGAGAGCAAGGGCATCGGCAAGCAGGCCCTGTACGCCCAGATCGACCTCGACCAGCCGAAAGCCTACGCCTATGCCATCGAGGTGATGGCGGCGACCAGCCAGCTGCCCGACGCGCGCGAGGGCATGCGGGCCTTCCTCGGCAAGCGCAAGCCGCAATGGCGCCGCGGGCGCCACTAACCGCATCCACGGGGGGTCGCTGGCGCGCGCCAGCGACGTGCGCCAGTGACGTGACCGCGTGCGCCGGTGAGGGCATCGCCATGCTGCCTGGGCAGGGCCGGCGATCCGCCGTGCTCAGGAGTTCCCGGCGACAGACGGCCCCGAGCCGCGGTCGAGAATCTCGGCGGCCCCCCGGACAACGCACCGCAGCGGGTCGTCGACGACCAGGACGGGGATGCCGGTGGCGACCTCGATCCGGCTCGCGAGGCCGGGCAGGAGCGCCCCGCCCCCCGCGAGGCGGATCTTTCCCCGCACGACGTCTTCAGCCAGGTTCGGCGGGATATCGGAGAGCATCTCCCGCACCGACGCCACCATCATCGCGACAATGTGGTCCAGAGCCTGTGCCACGAGCCGTCCCGGCACATGCTCGACCCGGGGGTTGCGGCTCGCCACATCCACACCGACCGTTTCGACCCATCCGGCCCCGGCATCGGTGAGCCCCAGGTTCTGCTTCAGGTTCCGCGCGGCGTTGCGGCCGATGAGCAGGCCGAGCTCGGCCTTGACGGCCTGCACAATCGCCTCGTCCATCGCGTTGCCTCCCAGCCGCAGCGACTGGGCACGCACCAGGTGACCGCTGGTCACCACCGCGACCTCGGTGGTTCCGCCCCCGACGTCCACGATGAACGCACCGGACACGTCGGCGGGGCCGACGCCGGCCCCCGCCGCGGCGGCGACCGGCTCTTCGATGAGCTTCACGTTGCACCGCGGCTTGACCGCCCCCGCGGCCACCGCGAGGGATCGCTGTTCGACCCACGTGGCGCCGCCAGGGACGCAGATCACGGCCAGCGGCCGCAGCAGGCCACGGCGCAGGCCGGCCCGGCGCAGGAACGCCTGCAGCATGGCTACCGCCGCGTCCAGGTCGGCGACGACCCCATCACGCAGCGGGTGGACGACATCGATGCCCCTGGGATCCTTCCCAGCCAGAGCGTCCGCTGCGTCCCCCACCGCCGTCACGCCGCCAGCGGTCTTGTCGACGGCGATCGCGGATGGCTCATCGATCACGAGCCCCCGCCCGGCGACGTAGACCAGCGTGTTGACCGTTCCCAGATCGATTGCCACGCCCGCCCGCAGCCGCATGCCACCTTCTCCGTTGTCCAGAACTGTCTTGTGTGGTTCCTACCAATGGTGCCCTCCCCCGTTGCGAGAAGCTAACAACGGGGCCCTGGTCATCTATCGGGAGATGGAACGCGCACGGTCAGTGCGCTGCGGAGCAGGGTGACTGTGAGCGAGCGTCCTGGCGCAATCACCTCGCCATCAACCTCCCGCAGCAAGTCCGTTCCGGCCCTGATCTCGATCCTGCGGGCCTGGTGCCTTTCCAGCTGCGGGCAGTCGCGGCCGCTGTGGGTCAGTACGCGATGCGCCACCCGCAGCCAGCCGGCCGGGCCGGAAGGCGCGAGAATTCCCACGTCGAGCAGGCCGTCGTCCAGCCGCGCGCGCGGCAACAGGACGAACCCGCCGGGCAGCAGCCCGGCATTGCCGATCACCACGCACCGGGCCCGCCTGGCCAGCGGCTCGCCATCGTCGAGGCGCACCGTGAAGCAATGGCCCGGTCCCGCCAGGTGGGTGACGCCGGCCAGTGCGTACGAGGCCCAGCCGGCCTGTCTCTTGAGCAAGCGCGGCGTGGCGGCGACGACCTCCGCGTCCAGGCCGATGCCCGCCATGGCGGCGACAGTCAGCACCCGCGGGTCGGCGGTGCCGTCAGCGATCTCGGCGGCATCCCGGGCGCCGCCGGTGGCCTCGCCGGGGCCTCGCGCGGCGCCGTCAGCGATCTCGGCCGCAACGCGGGCGGCGCCGTCAGCGGCCTCAGTCTCATCGTCGGCGGCGTCCGCCACCTCGACGGCGGCCAGATCGATCCTGCGCTCGTGCCCGCCGAACCCGGCGGCCAGCGCTCCGTCGATCCTGGACGGGACGCCCAGCGCCCGTGCCGCCAGGTTGGCCGTGCCCAGCGGCACGATCGCGAGCGGGACTTGCGTGCCTTCGAGAGCCTGCGCGCAGGCCCGGACCGTGCCGTCACCGCCCGCCGCGACGACCATCCGGGCGCCAGCGGCGACCGCGCCACGTGCCAGCCCGAGGCCCCGCTCGTCGACCGTCGTCTCCAGGAAGGACGGCTCCCAGCCGCTGGCCGTCGCGGCCTCCCGGCACCTCCGGCGGAACCTGCGCAGGTCACGCACCAAGGTGCGATTGATGATGATCACCGCGGCGGACGGCATGGGCGGTGGTTCAGGGCCCGGCGACGAGCCGCTCCGGCCCGGCTTCGGCCGGATGGCTGGGAGTTCCCCGCAGGCTCACGGCCAGCGCCGCGGCGCAGGCGACATCCACCAGGCCGCCGCCGAGGTAGACCGCACGCCAGCCCACCGCATCGACGAGGAATCCCGCGAACCCGAAGCTCGCGGCCGCGGCGAGCGTCATGACGGCACCGACGGCGGCGAACACCCGCCCGCGGATCGCATCCGGAGTCCGGCGCTGGTAGATCCCGTTGAAGCCGACGAATGCGAACGAGTCGCTGAGGGCGAACAGCAATGTGAACAGGGGAATGAGCGCGAACCACGGGGACGCGCCGACGGCCGCGACGAAGGCCCCGAACACCAGGCAGCCGAGGATCGCCGCCGCGGGCTCGGTGGCCCTCGTCACGATCCGCGCCGCCAGCAGCGAGCCGGCCAACCCGCCTGCGCCCCACGCGACGTTCATGATTCCGTACCCGACGCCTCCCACGCCGAAGTGGTGGATCAGTGGCAGGTCGGCCACCGCGGCGATCTCGGTCGCCATGTATGTGACGGCGCCGACGACAGTGAGGGTCAGCAGGGTCCCGTGACGCCAGACGAAACCTACGCCCGCCCATATGCCGCTGCCACCGGCCGCGGACGAGGGCGGCGCTTCGCTGCGGAACCGACCGCGCACGGCCGTTATGAAGCCCGCCGAGAGCACGAACGAGCCGGCGTTGGCCCAGAACGCGGGCCCCGCTCCCACCACGGCGTAGAGGACCCCGCCGAGCGCCGGGCCGGCCAACTGCCCCACGTTGCTGGCCGCGCTCAGCGTGCCGTTCGCCCATGACAGGTCCGCCGCCCCGGCCAGATTGGGAACAGCCGCGCGTGCCGCCGGACCGAACGGCGAATGCAGCA
This sequence comes from Streptosporangiaceae bacterium, assembly GCA_036824445.1. Taxonomy (GTDB): domain Bacteria; phylum Actinomycetota; class Actinomycetes; order Streptosporangiales; family Streptosporangiaceae; genus UBA9676. The sequence continues at coordinate 5,733 of DAITAE010000127.1, forward strand.
AAGCGGCCAGCGTGCCGAGCAAGATCAACGGCAGCGGCCGGCCGGTGACGGCCATGCCGGCGTACGTCACCGCCCCGAGCAGGTCACACGTGATCATGATGCGGCGACGGTCGAGCCTGTCGGCCATCAGGCCGGACAGCGGAGCCACCAGCGCGGAAGGGATGCGGGTGAGCAGGAAACTCACCGACAGCCACACGGCCGAGCCCGTCTTCGCGTAGACCGCCAGCGAGAGCGCGGTCGTGGCGGCCCAGTCGCCGGTGCCGGAGATGGCCGACGCAGCCGCCAGCCGCCGGATGTCGCCCCGCGCTCGGTTGACCATGAGATGCTCCCGGCTGCAGCGGCCCGGAACGCCCTATTGAATCACGCCCGCCGACGCGGCCCGGTTGGCCGCAGGTGGACACCTCGCGGGCCCGATGCGAGCCTGGGTGGACGCCAGCGGGCCCGTCCAGGCCGCTGGCCTACCGGCGAGCATGGAGGGGCCGTGGACAGCACAGCCTTGCGCGCAGTGCAGCAACCGCTCAAAGACGCCTACCGGAACGATCCGCGAGAGGCGGTTGTGACGCTGCGGGCACATGGTGAGCTCGGCGATGAGGAGATCAGCTGCTCGGTAGCCACCGGCAAGGCGCTGGCGGTGGCGGGCCTGCACCCCGCCAGCGGCGGCGACGGTTCGCTGGTCTGTTCCGGGGACATGCTCCTGCAGGCACTTGTCGCCTGCGCGGGGGTCACGCTTCGGGCCGTGGCCACCTCGCTGCAGATCCCCATCACCGGCGGAACCGTGCACGCCGAAGGCGACCTGGACTTCCGCGGGACGCTGGCGGTGAGCAAGGACGCGCCGGTCGGGTTTACCTCCATCCGCCTGGGCTTCGATCTCGACACCGACGCCAGCGACGAGCAGGTCGCGACGCTGCTCCGGCTGACCGAGCGCTACTGCGTGGTCTATCAGACGCTCGCGCACCCAGCGCGGCTGGCGGTGTCGGCCGACCACCGCGGTCGCTGAACGCGGCCACCAGCCCGGCTGACTGTCGGCCACCTGCCCGGCTGTCGGCCACGCCTACCCGTGCGCCGCGGCGGCACCGACCGCGAGCTCGGCTACCGCTGGCTTGCGGATGTCGGAGTGCGCGCCGGCGAAGGGCTGGCCGTCGGTTTTGTTGATGACCTGGGCGGCGTTGACCCGGTAGAAGGTGCCGGCCGTGAACCCGTAGTCGGTGCCACCGCTGGCCGTCATCTCCCGGTTTTCCGATGGGTTCACGGCCTGGTACCCGTCCGCGCCCATGCCCCCCCAGCGTCCGGCGACCACGGCCTCCGTGTCCTGCTGGGCCAGGAAGGACGCCTTCGGGTACCACACGCCGACCGCCCAGTCGAGGACGGTGAACGTGGCCACCAGGGGGCCGTGTACCCGGTCCGCAAAGGTGTTCAGGGCGCCGGGGCTGCCGAACGGGTTGTCCTGCGCGTGCGCGAACGACCAGTGCGAGAAGGCGCCCTGCACGAGCACCAGCGACGCGATCGGGCTGGCCGCCGGCGCACGGATGCCGGACAGGGCGAAGGAGACCAGGCGGGCGCCGAAGCTGTGCCCGATCAGGTGCACCCGGACGGCTGGCGCCCGCCCGTGCAGCGTCGCCAGCAGCGGTCCCAGCCCGGCCCGGCCGATGTCACCGGCGCGGGTCTTCATCACCGTGTACGAGAGCACCCGCACGGCGTCCTTCGCGCCGTTGATCGCGCGGCCGAACCAGTCGCCGACGCCCTGCGTCGAGGAGCCCGGCGGCGCGCTGCCGAAGGCCTCGGCCGCCGCCTGGTATCCCGTCTTCGGGTCCGCGGTCAGCAGGAGCGCGGTCTCGCCCGAGTCCTCGAACTCGCCGTCCTGGGGCGGGGGCAGCAGTGACTGCAGCTGCTGGTGAATCTGCAGGATCCGCTGCTCCTTCGCCGCGTCGGACTCACCCGAGCCGACCGCTGCCTCCCCCTCGTCAATGAGCCGGCCGATCTCCGTCACCGCCTTCTGCTGCGCCTGGTCGGCAAACCCCGGCCGCAGCGACCTGGCGATGTCCGCCCCAGAGACCGCCGCCGTCCCGGCGCTGAGGTCCACCACGGCCCCGCTCCCGGCCTGCGCCGAACCAGCCCGTTTCGGGGGGGTGGCCGGCGTGTCCGGGAACCACAGCGAGGGCCAGTAGATGCCGACGAACCCCACTTTGCCGACGCCCGCCGTGCCATTCGCCGCGCTCCCGATCATCGGGAACATCGCGTCGTACAGCCCGCGAGCGCTCTTCTCCGACGTCCCCCACCCGTGGCTGAACATGAACAGGTCGGCGACGCCCTCGGCGATCACCTCGTCAAGGAAATCTCGCTGGGCTGGCGCCGTCAGCCGACCCTTCTCGTCGAAATGGAGGTCCCACACTGGCTCTCCGGTCTGCAATCGCCTCATGGCCGTTGCCCCTTCGTTAGACGTTCGCGAGCATTCGCATTAGGTCGACCAGGCCCGCGCCCTGCGCGAAGCGCTCCCGGCCGATGTCGGTGGCGCTGGCGGTGAGCAGGCTCTTGACCTGCCGCGGCCTGCCGATGAACTCCGGGCGGGCGGAAAGGAACGCCGCGATGACGCCTGAGACGTGCGGCGCCGCCATCGACGTGCCGGACTGCTCGGCGTAGGTCAGCAAGCTGGCCAGGTCAGTGGCCCCGCCGGGCGGGTCCAGCCCGGCCTGGGCGCGGACCTCGCCGCTAGCGGCGGAGGCGATCCACTCGCCGGGCGCCACGACATCCGGCTTCATCCGCCCGTCGAGCGTCGGGCCCTTGCCCGAAGTCCAGGTGACGCCGAAGGCGTGCGGCGCCTCGCGGTGGGTGGATCCGACAGCGATGGAGTCCTCGGCATGCGCCGGTTCGGTGATCGAGCCCATGACCGCCGACGTGTTGGCGGCATCCCCGACGCTGGTACGCGCGCCGTAGTTACCCGCGGAGATCACAACGACCACGCCGGACGCGACGAGCTGGTTCACGGCCTGGCAAAGCGGCGACTGGCCGGCGGCGTACTGATCGGGTCGCCACTCGGAGCCGAGGCTCATGTTGACCCCGTGGACGCGCAGGACCCCCGGGTCCACATTGACCTCGGTTCGCAGATACGTCAGGGCACGGATGACGGCGCTGGACGAGGTGACCCAGGTGCCCTGGGGGCTGCGCTTCATGACCTTGATGCTCACCAGCTCGCACGCGGGTGCCATTCCAGACAGCTTCTCCACATGGGCTCGCTGGATGTACCCGCCGTCCCCCGGGTCCCGTGACTCCGCGACGCGCGGATGCTTGCCGTCCGGAGTGCAGCCCGTGATGATGCCGGCGACGTGGGTGCCGTGCCCGCTCTCGTCCACCAGAGGCCGCGGCGCCGCCTGGTCGGCCGGCCCGCCGGGGTTCACGAGGAAGCTGAAGTCGCGGTGCAGGTTGCCGGTCAGGCCGTCCGGCGGATCGTCCTTCCGGCTCCCGGCCTTCCGGCTCGTGGCCTTCCTGCGCGGGGCGCCGAGCTCCAGCTGGGAGAAATGCGGGTGGCAGGCGTCGATCCCGCTATCGATGACTGCCCAGACGATTCCGTGGCCCAGCGCGTTGTAGGAGCGCCAGGCTGCGTCGGCCTTCACGGTGGGCGCGGAACGGTCGATCTGCGGATGGAGCGGATAGTCCGGCCACACCCGGAAGATGATCGGCGGCCGGTGGTTCTGGTCGGAGAGCTGGCGGTCTTCGTCCATCATCCGGCGCAGGTCCGCGCGGGAGAGCACACATTGGTAGAGCTTGGGCGCGATGGACGCGAGACCAGGCGGAACGGGCGGCTGGACGGGGCTCGCCGAAGTGAGCTCCTCGGGCCACGACCCGCCAGCGACCTCCGCGTAGTGCTCCCACAGGTCGTAGAACGCCTCTGTGACCGCGAGCAGGCCTCCTGGGTAGCGCACGTTGAGCTCGATCAGCATGGGGACCCGCTGTTGCGGGTCGACCTGCGCGGCACCCTCACCGGCCGTGCCGTCCGGCGGCAGGTGGAGGTCGCCTACGATGCGGGAACGGAAGCGGCTTTCGGGCCCGTTCGGCATGGGTCGTCCCCTTTCCTCTATGGAAGGAGTGGCCGA
>DAITAE010000648.1:0-2626 GCA_036824445.1 Streptosporangiaceae bacterium
GCGGCCTGTTCACGGTGCTGGGTATGGCGGGGGTGGGCAAGTCGCGGCTGGCGGCGGAGTTCGTGCGCGGCGCCGATGCCCGGGTGGTGACCGGGACCTGCCTGTCGTATGGGCAGGGCATCACGTACTGGCCGGTGGTCTCGATGGTCAGGCAGCTGCTCGACCCGCAGAACGGCAACCCTGGCGCCGCTGGCCTCATGGCCGGTGATGCGAGGGTCGCCGCGGCGGTCAAGGTGCTGGTCGGTGAGCAGGCGGCGGTGACGTCGCCGGCCGAGATCGCCTGGGCGGTGCGCAAGCTTGTGGAGAGTTCCGCCGAGCTTATGCCGGTGGTGGTCGTGTTCGACGACCTGCACTGGGGGGAGCCCGCGCTGTTCGATCTGATCGAGCACATCGCGGACTTCAGCCGCGATGCGCCCATCCTGGTCTTGTGCCTGGCGCGGCCGGAGCTGCTCGATGCCCGCCCCGGCTGGGGTGGCGGCAAGCTGAATGCCACCACGCTGCTGCTGGAGCCGCTCCAGCCCGCCGAGACCGCCACGCTCATCGGTGAACTCGTGCCGCCCGGCACCGGGATCGGCGCCCGGCTGCGGGAGCAGGTGCGGGCGACCGCGGGTGGCAACCCGCTGTTCGTCGAGGAGATGCTCGCGCTGCTGGCCGAGCCGGGCAGCGGCGACCTGGCCGTCCCGGCGACCATCGCCGCGCTGCTGGCGGCGCGGCTGGATCAGCTCGCACCCGCCGAGCGCACCGTACTCGAATGCGGGTCGGTCGAGGGCCAGTCGTTCCACCGGGGCACCGTGCAGGTGATGGCGCCCGAAGAACCCGACGTTCCCGGGCGGCTGATGGCCCTGGTCCGCAAGGACCTGGTGCGCCCGGACCGGGCCGTCCTGGCGGGGGAGGATGCGTTCCGGTTCCGGCATCTGCTGATCCGCGACGCCGCCTACCAGGCGCTGGCCAAGACCGACCGCGCGCAACTGCACGAGACCTTCGCCCGGTGGCTGGACGAACACGGCACCGAACTGGTGGAACTGGACGAGATCACCGGCTACCACCTGGAGCAGGCATTCGGCTACCGGAGCGAGCTCGGCCCAGCCGACGAACAGGCCCGGCAGCTAGCCGCCGACGCGGCAGCCCACCTTGATGCGGCCGGCCAGCGGGCGATGGACCGCGGCGACACCGGCGCCGCGGTGAACCTGCTCGAACGCGCCGAAGCGCTACTGCCAGCCCAGGAGTTGAATCTGCGGCTGCAGGAGAGCCTGATCCGTGGGCTCGGGGACTCCGGCAGGATCGGCGATGCGGTCTCGCGCGCGGCACTGATCGCCGATCAGTGTGCGGCCGCCGGTGACCGGCTGGGTGAACTGAGAGGTCGGCTGGCGGGACTGATGTGGCAGGCCAGTCTCGATCCGAAGCGCTGGCTCGCCGAATCGCGGGCCCTCGTTGCGGAGGCACGGCCGGTCATCGAGCAAAACGGCGACGCCGCTGCCCGGGCTGCCCTGGAGCACGTGGCTGGCCACGTCGACTTCGTCCAATGCCGCAACGCCGCCGCATTCGCGGAGTACACGAGTGCGATGGAGCATGCCAGGCGGGCGGGCGACCGATGGCTGGAGGCCAGCCTTCGCGAGAGGGCTGCCTCGGCCCTCGTCTTGGGCCCCACACCCCGCAACCAGGCACTGCGATGGCTGGAGGACGCAGAAGCGCAAAGCGCCACCTATCAGCCCTGGCTGAAATTGTCGCGAGCGACCATCCAGGCAGAGCTCGGGCACTTCGGCGAGGCGCGGCGGCTGCTGGCCGAGACCGTGGCCCAGCTGAACGAGCGGGGATTGCGCCTATCCGCCGCCCTTGCCATGCACGCGGCATGGGACTGCGAGATGCTCGCGGGCGAACATGCGGCTGCCGAGCGCGCCATCAGGCACGGGTGCGAGCAGCTGGAGCGGTTGGGCGAGCACTCCTTCCTGTCTACGTTTGTGTGCGAGCTTGCCGAAGCGCTGTATGCGCTTGGCCGGTACGAAGAGTCCGAGCAATGGGCGGTGCGCGGCCTGGAAATGGGTAGCGAGGATGACCTGGCAACGCAGCTGTTCGGCCTCAGCGTGCGATCACGGCTGCTTGCCCGCAAAGGTGAGCTGGCCGCAGCCCTCGCCTTGGCCGAAAGGGTCGACGCCCTCGCCGCAAGCTCCGAAGACCCAAGAGACCCCGGCGACGCAGCGCTTAACCGCGCCGAACTCATGCACCTGACTGGCAACCGCGCGAAAGCCGATGCGATGACTCAACGCGCCGTCGACTGCTACCAACGCAATGGAGCGGTGGCCCGCGCCGCGCGCGCCCGCCGACTGGCTGCACAATGGGCCGGTTCCCGCTCCGGGGTATCGGGCAGTGCGCTATCTGAAACCAGGGAGGCGACCGGCGCTCCCACTTCCCCCTCGCGAGCCGAGACGCGCATATTGCCGGATATTGAACCGCCTACACGTTGACCGGCATCGACGCGACGTCCGGGCCGAACGGCCGCGATGGGCGGGTTCACCCAGTTACGGGCTGCCTCCTATCCGGTCGATCAGCGTGTCGCGGGAGATGCCGTGCCGGTCGCCGAATTTCCGGAGCTGCTTGAGATCAATCTGATCGGGCAGGACACGCAACG
>DAITAE010000128.1:0-9804 GCA_036824445.1 Streptosporangiaceae bacterium
CGATGGTGCCGCTGCTGGTCAGGTGGCCGAGGTGGGTCCGGAAGCCGAACATGGCCGCCAGCTCGGCCACTGCCTCCTTCTCCATCGCCGAGGTGGCCGGCCCGCCGTCCAGCGCGTGGTTGTTCGGGTTGATGAGCATCGTGGCCAGGTAGCCGGCCACCGCGGCCGGGTGAGGTGGCTTCAGCATCTGGCCCGCGTAGGAGGGGTGGAAGTACGGGTAGTTCTCGCGCAGCCGCTGCGCGAAGCCGGCGAAGGCGGCGGCGAACCGCTCGTCGCTGACCTCCAGCGACGGGTGCCGCGCGAACGGCGGGAAGGCCGCCTCCCAGTCCGCGATCGCGGCCGCCGCGCGGCTCAGCCAGTCCTGCAGATCCATCGAGGCCCCCGCCGTCAGGCCCGGATCGGCGGCCGGATGCCGCGGAACTCCCAGTCCCCGCCGAGCGCGGTGGAGATGACCTCCTCGCTCGCCGAGGGCTGGGCGCCGAACTCCGCCGCGACCGCCACCGGGCCGGCGACGATGTGGTTGGCCAGCCGGCCCAGCCCCTCCACCTCGACCTCGACCACGTCGCCCGGCTGGACCGGCCGGGAGTTCGCGGGCGTTCCCGACAGCAGCACATCGCCGGGGTAAAGGGTGATCGTGCGCGCGATGTCGGCGACCAGGTAGTGCATGTCCCACTGCATCTCGTCGGTGGACCCATCCTGCGCGAGGCGGCCGTTGACATAGGTACGCAGCCGCTTGCCGTGGAAGTCCCAGCCGGTGACCAGGCCCGGGCCGAGCGGGGCCATCGTGTCCGAGCCCTTGACCCGCAGCATCGACCCGGCGTCGGTGTCGCGGAAGTCGTGCAGCCCGAAGTCGTTCGCGATGGTGTACCCGGCGATGTAGTCCCCGGCCTCCGACAGCGACACCCCCCGGCAGGCGCGCCCGATCACGATCGCGACCTCGCCCTCGTAATTCAGGTACCTGCAATTGGCCGGCCTGACTACCGCGCCGCCGTGGCCGACGAGCGCCGAGACCGGCTTGTGGAAGTAGGTCGGCGCCGGGGGGAGCGTGGCGCCGAACTCGGCGACCCGGCTGCGGTGGTTGAGATGAACAGCCACGATCTTGCTGGGCGTCACGGGCGGCAGGTGCACGGCGGCGCTCGCGGGCACCCGGCGGCCGTCCCCGGCCACGAGGTCCGCGCCCTCCCGGCGCACCTGCACGCTCGAGCCATCGAGCAGGATCCGGCGGTACTCCGGCATCGGCAGCCTCCCGGGCTAGTTTCCGGGCACCTGGCCCGCCCGGCCCGTCGCCCGGGGCGCGGACCATCCCCCGGCCGGCCGGTCGAACCAGATGTGCATCTGGCCGGTGCCCACCGAGTTCTCATAATCGCTGAACGGCCGCCCCGGCGCGATCACCGCACCCCCGCCCAGGGCGGCGATCATCATCAGGTAGTGCCCGAACCTCGCCTCGGGCCGGAAGGCCAGGAACTGCGGCATCGTGTCGATCACCCGGGCGTGGTCACCGGCCTCCAGCCATGTGATCCGGTCGGTGTCCGCGGCCCGCGCCTCCGCCGTCCTGATGTGCGCGGTGTCGCTGGCCTCGTGCGCCCGCAGTTCCCGCAGCGACCAGAACGTGTGTGACATGGCCCCGGACGCCACCAGCAGCACGGTCCGGCCGGCCTGCGCGATGGCCGCGCCGAGCGCCCGGCCCGCGCGCAGGAAGTCCTCGGTGTCACCGGTCTGCGCGGTGCTCATCGAGACCCACCGCTTATCCAGCCCGCGGCCGAGATAGTGCCACAGGTTGACCGTGGCGTAGTGAACCGGCAGGCACGGGTCCTCGATGGCGGTGATCCACGTTCCGTGCCGGTCCGCCTGGCCGGCGACCGCCCGGGCAAGCTCGGGGTCGCCGCGCCAGTCATAGGGGATCCGGCACATGCCGCGCGGCAGCTCGTCGGAGGTGAACAGTCCCGCCCGCCGCTGCTGGGCGGCCACGACGAACTCGACGGTGGTATGCCAGTGCGAGTCGAGCACGACCACGGTGTCGTAGTCGAGCGCCTCGAAGACCTCGGCCCGCAGCCGCTCCAGGCCGGGGACCAGGCTGATCTCCTTGCCCTCGTTGAGCTCGAGCCGCTGGTCGTAGGGGAGCATGATCGTCGGGACATGGGCGAGCAGCCCGGCCCCGGCAACGTCACCCACTGCGATCACCCACGGTGTTCATCCATTGGGCCGCCATCCCTTCGGGGCGTAGACGGTGTTCTTGACGTCGGCGTAGAAGTCGAAGCTCCAGGTGCCGCCCTCGCGGCCGATCCCGGACAGCCCGGCGCCGCCGAACGGCGCGCGCAGGTCGCGGACGAAGAAGCAGTTGACCCAGACGGTGCCTGCCCGCAGCCGGGCGGACACCCGCTCCGCCCGGCCCTCGTCGCCGGTAAACATCGTGGCCGCCAGCCCGTACCGGGTGCTGTTGGCCAGCGCCACCGCCTCGTCCTCGCCGGTGAACGCCTGAATCGTGAGCACCGGGCCGAACACCTCCTCGGTGAGGATCTCGGACCCGGCCGCGGCGCCGGCCAGCAGCGTCGGCTGGTAGTACAGGCCGCCGAGTGCGGGGTTGACCGCCCCGCCGAGCAGGACGCGCGCCCCCGCCGCCACCGCGCGCCGGACGAAGCCGTCCACCCGGTCGAGGTGCTCGCGGGTGATGGCCGGGCCGATGTCCGTGGCCTCGTCTCTCGGGTCGCCCTGCCGCAGCCCGGCGGCGCGCTCGAGGAAGCGCGCGGTGAACTCGCCGGCGATGGGCTCCTCGATCAGCAGCCGGGTGCCAGCCAGGCACACCTGCCCGGCGTTGTCGTACTGCCCGACCGCGTGCGTGACCGCCAGGTCCAGGTCGGCGTCCGCGAACACCAGCAGCGGCGACTTGCCGCCCAGCTCCAGCGACACCGGGGTCAGCTGCGCGCCCGCGGCCGCGGCGACCAGGCGGCCGGTCCGGGCCGAGCCGGTGAACGCGACCCTGGCCAGGTCCGGGTGTGCCACCAGTGCCGCACCGGCCTGCCCGCCCAGGCCCTGGACGACGTTGAAGACGCCGTCCGGCAGGCCGGCGTCGCGGGTGATGTCGGCGAGCAGGCTGGCGGTCAGCGGCGCCCATTCCGGCGGCTTGGCGACGACCGGGTTCCCGGCCGCGAGCGTCGGCGCGATCCGCCAGGTCGCCAGCATGAGCGGGGCGTTCCACGGCGTGATCACCGCGGTGACCCCGGACGGCGCCCAGGACACCTGCTCCCGGTGACCGGAGATCTCCAGGCCGCCGCCGTCCAGCTCGCCGAGCCAGTCGGCGAAGAAGCGGAAGTTCTGCGCGACCCGCGGCATCACGCTGCGGCGGTGCGAGCGCAGCAGCGAGCCGTTGTCGCGGGTCTCCACCTGTGACAGGTCCTCCGCCCGCCGCTCGATGCCATCGGCGATCGCGTGCAGGACGGCGGCGCGGTCGGCCGGCGCGGTTGCCGCCCAGTCAGGAAACGCCTCTCTGGCCGCCCGCAGCGCGTCCGCGACCTCGGTCTCGCCACCGCGGGCGACCTGGGCGGCCGGCTGCTCGTCGACGGGGGAGAGGTCGGTGAAGGTGCCCGCGGACGCCACCCGGCGCCCGCCGATCCAGTGCCGGGTGTCGACGGCCACGCCGGCCACGTTCGCTTCGCTCATCGCCATTCCGTACGCGCGTCTATCCCGTACTCACCGCCACCGACCGGCCTGCCCGGCAGAACTCGTGCCATCGCGGGACGGCCGCCCCGGCAGGTTCGTTTGGCTCCAAACTTTATGAGCTTGTCAAGATGGCGGTCAAGAGCGCGCGAGGACGGTGCCGCCGTCCCAGGTGACGCCGACCTGCCGGTAGTAGCCGCCGATGATCTCCCGGACCTCGAGGGCGGCCAGTTCCTCGGTCGGCGACTCGAACAGCTCGAGGGTGGCGTCGCCGCGCCAGGCCGGGCCGCCCTCGACGCTGGCGCTGCCGGAGGCGACCAGTTCGTCGAGGGCGTCCGGCCCGCCTTTCTCGATCGATGGCATCCACCGGTGGTGGGCCATAGGGTGGGCGTTGACGAACCCGGCCGTCGGCGATTCCTCGCGCAGCGTCACCACCGCCTGGGCCAGCCGTCGGCCGCCGGCGGCCAGGGTGCCCGCGAAGGTGCCACCCGGTGCGATCCGCGGTGCGGCGCGCCCGAACGGGTGCGGCCGGGTCTGGTGGATCGAGCCCAGCTTCTTGGGGTAGCCCTGGACGAGGCCGCGCGCGAGGGCGACGTCCGAGTCGACCCAGATGTAGACGCAGCGCGAGTAGACCCGCCCGCCGTAACCGCACCGGACCACCGCCAGGCACTCTGAATACTGGGCGCGGACGGGGTCGAGGAGTTCCTCCCCGCTGTCGCCGCACGACTGCCAGTCGGCCCAGATCAGCGCCACCGCGCCCGGGTCCTGCGGGGCGGGAGCAAGAGGGCGGGGCAGCAGGTGGGCGACGCGTGCCGGGTCGGTCCGGTACTCGACCGTGAGCATGTCACCGGAGTAGTGCCACGGCGGGGCGGGCAGCAGCGACGACCGCCCGGTGGCGGTCCTGGGATAGAAGAAGCCGGTCACGTCGGTCATGCGCGCTCCCGCGGGTCGTCGGTATCCGTGCCTGGACGCAGCGGAGTATTCCCCGCAGGCTCGTACCAGGAGGCTCCCTGGGAGGCTGGTACCTGGAGGCTCCTCCGGGAGGCTCGTACCTGGACGGTTGCCCGGGCCCGGTGCCCGCGGTTACGCTGCTAGATCATTTGTATCCGAACGTTCTGGTTGGAGCCAGCGGTGCCGAACCCGCCTGAGGCCGACGTGGCGGCCGTCTGCGAGCGGCTGCGCGCCGACGGCGTCGATGTGGTCAGGGTGTCGTATCCGGACCTGATCGGCGTGGACCGCGGCCGCGACGTGCTGCTCGACGAGCTGCCGGCCGCGGTCGGCCACGGCCTGGCTTTCTGCCGCGCCGTGTACCACACCTCCCCGATGGGGGACGTGGTCCCGGTTCAGGGCGGTCTCGAGGAGGGCCTGCCGGACATCCATGTCCGGCCCGACCTGGCAACGCTGGCGCCGCTGCCGTGGGAGCCGAGCGCCGCGTGGTGCCTGGGCGACGCGACCACGCCGGACGGCGTACCGGCGGCGGAGTCGCCGCGCAACGTCGTGCGCCGGGTCGCCGATCAAGTCTCCGGTCTCGGCTATACCCTGATCTGCGGTCCCGAGCTGGAGTTCTACCTCTGCCAGCGGGACCCGGAAGGGCGCTGGCGGCGTTACGCAGACGAGCTGGGGAACGTCTACGTGGTCGGCCGCAAGGGTGACCCGCGAGGACTGCTCCTGCACATGCTCCGGCAGCTGCGGGACGCGGGTCTGCAGGTGACGGCCGCCAACCACGAGTTCTCGCCGGGCCAGTTCGAGATCAACCTCGGCCACTCGGAGGTGGCCGGCGCCGCCGACCGCTCGTTCCGTCTCAAGTCGGCCGTGCAGGAGATCGCCCGCCAGCGGGACTTGCTCGCCACCTTCATGGCCAAGCCGTTCAACGACGAGGGAGGCTCCGGATTCCATGTCCATGTCTCGCTCAGCGACGAGGGCGGCGGCAACATCTTCGGCGACCCGCAGGGGGCGGATGGGCTGTCGGCGGCGGGCCGTCACGCCATCGGGGGAGTGCTCCGCCACGCGCGGGCGCTCAGCGCCCTGCTGAACCCCACGATCAACTCCTACAAGCGGTTCGGGCCCGACACGCTGGCGCCGTGGCTGATCGACTGGGGGCTCGACAACCGGAGCGCCATGGTGCGCATCCCGCCGGAGCGCGGCCCCGGCGCCCGGATGGAGGTTCGCCTGGGGGACGCGACCGCGAATCCCTACCTGGCGATGGCGGCCATCGGAGCGGCGGTCTACCTGGGCATCCAGGACAAGGTTGAGCCGCCGCCCAAGCTGGAGGGATACGGCTACGACGCGGGCAAGGCGGAGATGCTGCCGCTGCGGCTGGCCGACGCCCTGGACGCGCTGGCGGCGGACAGCGAGCTCGCTGGCGTGCTCGGCGGCTACTTCGTCGACTCGTTCTTGAGTTACAAGCGCAACGAGATCGAGCGGTTCGAGCGGTTCGTCACCGACTGGGAGTTCCGCGAGTACGCCTACCACCTCTGAGGCGCAGCTCCCGGGACCGCCCTGCGAGCCCGGCCTGGCCCTACGCCGACGGCCTGGGGCCGGTCGAGCGAAGCGTGCCGAGCCGCGAGAGCAGATCGAACCAGAAGCGGGCCCCGGGTATCAGCGCCGCGACCATCAGCCCCCAGCCGAGCAGGACGAGCAGGACGGCCCCCACGCTGTCGATCCCGCTCTTGCCTGGATTGGTGAGACCGCGCCGGTCCAGCCATGAGCAGCTCCGCTGTGCGCACACGGGGACACCGGCCCAGCCGACCGGCAGCCCGCCCAGGCGGAACAGCCCGATCTTCGCCTGCAGGTCGGCCAGGCAGGTGGCCGGCGGCTTGTCCCCGCAGGAGGCCGCCTGGGTGGCCTGGGTCACCACCGAGCCCCGCACCGCCTGGTCGGAGTACAGGGAGTCGGCGATCCTGATCGCGTCGAGGTTGAACAGGATGACCAGGACAAGCCCGACGCTCAGGGAGATCCACCGGACGTGGCGCTTGTACCAGCCGCTCACGCGGGCCATGTGGTCGTCATACCAGCGGGCCACGCTCGCCTCGAAGGCCTGCATGTTGTCCTGCGCCCCCACGAGCATCGGCCGCAGGGCTTCCGCCAGTGGATCGGGGGGCTTGGCGGCTACCGCGGTATCGGCCCAGCTGCGAAGCGCCGCCATCGCATCCGCGGCCCCCGCCGCCGCATCCACGGCCTCAGCCGCCGCGTCCACGGCCTCCGCCGCCACGCCCGCGGCCTTCGCTGATCGGCGTGAGCTCCGCGCCGCCCGGCCCGCGCTGCCTGCCGCCGTACCCGCGCCCGCCAGCCGGAAATGGCCCGGCAGCAGGATGTCGGTCAGGGCCTTGGCGAATGTCTGGCCCGCGATGTATGACGGCAGCGCCCGCCGCTGGGCATTCGTCAGCTTGGCGTTGCCGGCCTGCGCCGGCGGTTTTGCCTCCGTCGCCGAGCTTGCGACGAGCGGATGGTTCATGATCTGCGCGACACGCGCCGGTTCCGTCTTGTCCGGTTCCGTCTTGTCCGGTTCCGTCTTCTCCGGCCTCCGGCGCCACAGCCCGAAGTCGCTCTTCCCGTCGACCAGGGTGCGCACGCCACGCAGTAGGTATTCGGCCCGCAGGCCGAGGAAGCGGGACACGCCTTCGGTCACCGCCGAGACGGCGGCCGCGGTGATGCCGAAGATGAAAACCAGGCCGATCGCCGTCTGCAGGACGAGGCTGTCCACGGTCCACCCTCCCCCCGGCGGTCGGCGAGCCTGCCGTCACCGGAACCCCACAACGGTCATGCCGTCAATCCCAGCTCAGCAATGTACGCGCGTTCGCGCCGGGATTGCAGTTGATCCGGTGCCGTGGCGTCAGGCCTTCAGCCTGAAGTCCAGGTCCGCGGCGATTTCGGTGACGTCCATCTGGGCCTTCTGCAGGTGGCCCGAGTAGTCCCAGTTCATCGCCTGCCAGCGGGTGAACTGGTCAAGGACCCAGATGCCGGACTGGCGGCTGCCGTTGCCGGACTTGCCGTTACCGCCGAACGGCAGGTGCGCCTCGGCGCCCGATGTGGAGTTGTTGACGCTGAGCATGCCGGCGCTCACCCCGCGCCGGAAGCCGAACACCTCACGGGGATCATTGGTGTAGATCGAGGCGGACAGGCCATAGCCGGGGGCGTTGGCCAGCGCGATCGCGTCCGCGAAACCGGTGTAGGTGGTGACGCCCACGATCGGCCCGAACGTCTCCTGCTGGAACAGGGCGTCGTCGGCCTGCACGCCGTCGACGATCGTGGGGTGGTAGAAAAGCCCCGCCTCGGGGTCGCCGATGAAGCCAGCACGAGGGCTGGCGTGGCCGATCCTGCCGACGGCGCTTGAGCCGAGAATCTTGTGATGCGGCTGGATCCAGCCCAGGTATTCCTCGAAGCGGCTGGCGAATTTCTGGTCCAGCATCGGCCCGTAGAGCACCTCGGCGGCGGGGTCGCCGACGGCGGCCGCCGATGCCGCGGCCCCGAACTGCGCCAGGAACTCGTCGTGGACGGACTCGTGGACGATCACCGTGCCCAGCGAGGTGCACCGCTGCCCGGCGGTGCCGAAGCCGGAGAACAGCGCTCCCTCCACGGCCAGCCTGAGGTCGGCGTTGGGCGTGACGACCATCGGGTTCTTGCCGCCCAGTTCCAGGCACGGGCTCTGCAGGTAGCGGCCGGCGAGTTCGCCGATGCGCGCGCCGACGGCGGTGGAGCCGGTGAAGCCGATCTTGTCCAGTGTGCCGGCCGCCAGCGCCTGCTCCAGCCCGCCGAAGGTCGCCGGGCCGTCGGCGAACACGATGTTCAGCACGCCCTCGGGCAGTCCGGCGGCCTGCAGCAGCTCGAACAGCGCCATCGCCGAGGCGGCGGCGTACTCGGCGGGCTTCCAGACGACGGTGTTGCCGGTCACCAGGGCCGGGACGAGATACCACGACGGCACCGCGACCGGGAAGTTCCCCGCGGTCACGACCGCGGCGGTGCCGACCGGGACCCGGAAGGTGAACAGCTGCTTGTCCGGCATCTCGCTGGGAACCGTCTGGCCGTAAAGCCGCCGCCCCTCGCCGAGGAAGAAATCGCAGGTATCGATGATCTCCTGAACCTCGCCCAGGGCCTCCGCGTAGGGCTTGCCGAGCTCGCGGGTGACCAGGCGGGCGAGGGATTCCTTGTTGGCCTCCACGATGCGGCTCATCGCCGCGACCGTCCTGCCGCGGACCGGGGCCGGGATGTCGGCCCAGAGCTGTTGTGCCTGCTTCGCCGCCGCGCACGCGGCGGCGAAGGTGGCGGCGTCGGCGAGGGTCACCTCGGCTACCACGTCCGCGAGCCGGGATGGGTTGGGTGAGTCGACCCGCCCGGCGGCGGGGCCGTGGGCGGGGCGGCCGTTGATGATGGAGACGATGCTGCTGGCCATGGTCACCGGCTTCCTCGTTCGTTCGTCTTGTTGCCTGTGTATCACTTGGCCGGGGCCGCGCCGCCGCCTGCGAGCCGGCCGAGGCCCCGGTCGAGGCCCTTCAGGCCGGTGGACAGCTCCTCGGTGGTGATCGTGAGCGCCGGGCGGAACCGGATCGACCGCGGGCCGCACGGCAGCAGCAAGATCTTCTCCTGCTCCCGCAGGATCGCCAGGAGTGCGTCGCGCTCCGCGGTGCCTGGCAGGTCAAAGGCGCACATCAGCCCGCGCCCCCGCACGTTGGAGACCAGGCCGGCAAAGCGGCCGCCCACGTCCTGCAGCTCCGCGAGGAGCCAGGCACCGGTGGACGTTACCTGGCCGAACAGCCGGTCGCGCTCGATGACCTCCAGCAGCCTGCGGGAGCGGACCATGTCGGCCAGGCCGCCGCCCCACGTCGAGTTGATCCGGCTGCTGACCGTGAACACGTTGTCGGGAACCTCGTCGACGCGGCGTCCGGCCATGATGCCGCCGAGCTGCACCTTCTTCCCGAACGCGACGACGTCGGGCTCGAGGCCGAGCTGCTGGTAGGCCCACGCCGTCCCGGTCAGGCCGACCCCGGTCTGCACCTCGTCGAGGACGAACAGCGCATCGTTGTCCCGGCACAGCCGCTGCATCGCCTGGAGGAACTCGGGGCGCATATGGTTGTCGCCGCCCTCGGCCTGGATCGGCTCCGCGATGAAGCAGGCGATGTCGTCCGGGTGCTCCCGGAAGGCCGCCTCGGCCTG
>DAITAE010000129.1:0-9803 GCA_036824445.1 Streptosporangiaceae bacterium
CACGGTCTGCGGCAGGTGCGGGTCGCCGGCCAGCATCGACCTCGCCCCGGCCACCGCCGGGCCGTTGGCCGCCCAGGCGTTGCTGTCCGGGTACTGATGGATCAGGCCCGGCGGCAGCGCGTTCGCCTGCGCGAGGATGGCCGACGCTGCCCTCGCTGCCTGTGCTGTTACCTGGCTGCTGCCGGGGCCGGCCCCCGGGACCTCTGCGCGCTGGGGGGCCGCCGCCGCTGCCTGGCCCTGTCCCGCCTGGGGGGCGATGGGAGCGATGGCGCGGTGCTTGTAGGGGCCGGGGTCGTAGGGGTGCTGTGGGGCGGGGGGAAGGATCGGGAACCAGGCCATCGTGTGGGCCCGGCCGAGGGTGCGTTCGAGGATCGCGTAGTCGAGCGGGGTGGTGGTGTAGTCGAGCTGCTGGGTGAGGACGCCCTGGAGCACCAGGCTGTCTACGGGGGTCCAGGGCGCCGGGTAGACGTTCGCAAGGGCGTAGATGGAGGGCCAGTCGCCCTTGCGGCGGGCCTGGGCCAGGTAGTCGTTGACGCCGCGGGAGTAGGCCAGCAGCGCCCGGCCGGCCGGGCTGGTGCGGCCGGTGGCCGCCCATTCCGCCTGCGCGGTGCGGAGGAGGCCGAGACGCAGCTCGAACTTGTCCGAGGAGAGGCCGGCCGGGCCGGCCAGCTGGGCGATCCGGCCCTGCCCCAGGCGGCGCTGCAGATCCATCTCGGTCAGCCGGAAGCGCGCGTGCAGGTAGCCGAGTGCGAGGAAGGCGTCGCCGGAGTCGGCCGCCTGGATCGAGGCCACGCCGTGGCTGGTGAACGCCACCGAGACCGGGTGGGCCAGGCCGGGCAGGGAAAGCGTCTGCGAGTGGATCGGCTGGCCGCCGGCAGCCGATGCCCAGGCGCCGTGGCCGGGGACGAGAGAGCGGCCGAGCGCGGGAACGGGGCCGTAGCCGAACGCGAACAGCGCCAGCACGGCGGCGGACACGATCAACGCTGCCAGCAGATTGATGACGCGTCCCACCGTGCTCACCACGGTCCCAACAGGCTCACCACGGTCCTAAGAGGCTCATCACGATCACAACAGACTTACCCACGGTCCCAACAGAGTCACCACGGTCCTCAGGCTTGCCATACCGGCGGATGCCGGTCCCGCCATGGCCGGGCCGCCTCTACCTGCGCGGACAGCGAGATCAAGGTGGCCTCGTCGGCCATCCGGGCGGCCAGCATCACCCCGATCGGCAGCCCGGCGGCGGTCCAGTGCAGCGGCAGGCTCACCGAAGGCTGCCCGGTGATGTTGTACACCACCGCGTAGGGGGTGAACCGCTTCTGCCGCTCGAAGTTCTCCGGCGGCTCTACTTCCTCGAAGTAGCCCACCGGGACGGGTGGCCAGGCCAGGGTGGGAGTGAGTACCGCGTCGAATTCGTTCAGCGTCTGCCATGCCCTGCGGACCATGAACTGCAGATATGCCTGAGCGAAGATCAGGTCGGCGGCGCTGGTGGCCTTCCCGCGCTCGCGCAGGTAGCGGGTGAGGGGCAGCAGGCGATCCTCGTCGGCGGCCGCCACCGGCGTGAGCGTCGACGTCGAGTACCAGAGGGTCTCGAATAGGGGCACCACCTCCGGGCCGAACGGCGCCTGGATGTCCTCGACTTCGTGCCCAAGGCTGGCCAGCAGCGCGCTGGCTTCTTCGTAGGCAGCCACGCACTCCGGATGGACCTCGCCGCCGTCCACCGCGTGCTGCAGCGTCCGGCCGATCCGCAGCCGCCCGGGGTCGCGGCGCGCATACCCGAGAAACGTCTCGCCGGCCGGCAACGGCGGCAGGGTGTACATGTCGCCGGGCCGGTTGCCCGTCATCACGTCGAGCAGCAGTGCCGCGTCCGCGACCGTGCGCGCCAGCGAGCCGTTCGTGCTGAGCCCCGACAGTTCGGGCACGAGCGGCGCATACGAGACGCGGCCCCGCGTCGGCTTGAGGCCGAACAGGCCGCAGACGCTGGCCGGGATGCGGATCGACCCGCCGCCGTCGCTGCCCTGCGCGGCGGGGGCCAGGCCGGCGGCGACCGCCGCACCGGCGCCGCCGCTGGACCCGCCGGCCGACCGCGACAGGTCCCACGGCGTGCGGGCCGGTGGCCCGATCCGGGTCTCGGTGTAGCACGGCAGTCCGAACTCGGGGGTGGCGGTCTTGCCGGTGATCACCGCGCCCGCCGCCCGCAGCGCGGCGGTCACGTGATCGTCTTCCGCCGGGACGTTGCCGGAGTACACCAGCGACCCGAGCGTCTGGCGCACCCCGGCGACCATGTTCATGTCCTTGATCGGGACGGGTACCCCGGTCAGCGGCGGGAGTTCCGCCGCACCGGCGGCCCGGGCGAGCGCCTTCTCGGCCTGGCCGGCCTGGTCGAGCGCGAGGTCGGCGGTGACCGTGAAGAAGGCCCCGACCTCGGCGTTCAGCCGCTCGATCCGGTCCAGGTAGTGGCTGGTGATCTCGATGGGCGAGAGCTCACGCTGCCGCACCGCGGCGGCCAGTTCCAGCAGCGTCAGATCGTGAATCTGCGTCACGCTACCGAACCGTAGCCCTCCGTCGCCCACAGGTCCAAAGCGGGCCACCGGCCGCCCCGGGCCCGGCCGCACCAACCATGATCCTGAAGAGTTTTCCGCTGTATGTGCAGAGAAGTCTTCAGGATCATGAAAGGACGGCGGTTGGGCCTGCTCGGGGGCCGCCAACGCGGCAGCCCGGTACGCTGAAGGCTTCACCACGTGGAGGGAAACATGCCGCCGCTACGCTCCCGCACCGTCACGCACGGGCGGAACATGGCCGGGGCGCGCGCGCTGCTGCGTGCCACCGGGGTCGCACGCGAGGATATCGGCAAGCCGATCGTCGCGGTCGCCAACAGCTTCACCGAATTCGTCCCCGGCCACGTGCACCTGCGCGAGGTGGGACAGGTCGTCGCCGGCGCGGTGCACGCCGCGGGTGCGGTCCCGAGGGAGTTCAACACGATCGCGGTCGACGACGGCATCGCGATGGGTCACGGCGGCATGCTGTACTCCCTGCCGAGCCGCGAGCTGATCGCCGACTCGGTCGAGTACATGGTGAACGCGCACTGCGCGGACGCCATGGTCTGCATCTCCAACTGCGACAAGATCACCCCTGGGATGCTGCTCGCCGCCATGCGCCTCAACATCCCGACGGTGTTCGTGTCCGGCGGGCCGATGGAGGCCGGCGTCCCGCGCGCCGAGGGCGAGACAACCGGGACGGTCACCAAGCTCGACCTGATCGACCCGATGATCGCGTCGGCCGATCCCTCGGTATCCGACGAGCGCCTCGCCGAGCTTGAGGAGGCCGCCTGCCCGACCTGCGGCTCGTGCTCGGGCATGTTCACCGCGAACTCCATGAACTGTCTCACCGAGGCGATGGGGCTGTCGCTGCCCGGCAACGGCACCACGCTCGCGACCCACGCCGCACGGCGGGGGCTGTTCGAGCAGGCGGGCCGGCTGGTGGTCGAGCTGGCCCGGCGGTACTACGACCGCGACGACGAGTCGGTGCTGCCGCTGTCGATCGCCACCCGCGACGCGTTCGAGAACGCCATGGCGCTCGACATCGCGATGGGCGGCTCGACCAACACGATCCTGCACCTGCTCGCCGCCGCCCACGAGGCACGGGTCGGCTTCGGGCTCAAGGAGATCGACGAGCTGTCCCGCCGGGTGCCGTGCCTGTGCAAGGTGGCCCCGAGCAGCAGCTACCACGTGGAGGACGTGCACCGGGCCGGCGGCATCCCGGCCATCCTCGGTGAGCTGGACCGGGCCGGCCTGCTCAACCAGGGTGTGCACACGGTGCACAGCCCGTCGCTGAGGGCGTTCCTCGACCGGTGGGACGTCCGCTCGGAGTCGGTGGCCCCCGAGGCGGTTGAGCTGTTCCACGCCGCGCCGGGCGGGGTGCGCACCATCAGGCCCTATTCACAGAACGCCCGGTGGGCCGGGCTCGATGTGGACCGGGCGGAAGGCTGCATCAGGGAGCGGCAGCACGCCTACACCGCGGACGGCGGCCTTGCCGTGCTGTACGGCAACCTGGCGCCCGAGGGAGCCATCGTGAAGACGGCCGGCGTACCCGAGGAGCTTTGGCGGTTCGCCGGACCGGCGCGGGTCTTCGAGAGCCAGGAAGACGCGGTGGACGGCATCCTGGGCGGCAAGGTGGCGGCCGGTGACGTGGTGGTCATCCGGTACGAGGGGCCCAAGGGCGGCCCGGGCATGCAGGAGATGCTGTACCCGACCAGCTTCCTCAAGGGCAAGGGCCTGGGCCGGGCCTGCGCGCTGGTCACCGACGGCCGGTTCTCCGGCGGCACCTCCGGGCTGTCCATCTGCCACATCGCCCCGGAGGCGGCAGCGGGCGGCGTGATCGCGCTGGCCCGCGACGGCGACCGGATCGAGATCGACATCCCGCGCCGCGAGCTCACGCTCGACGTCCCCGAAGCCGAACTGTCCGCCCGGCGGCACCGCCTGGCCGCCGCGCCCGACGGCTTCCGGCCGACGGCTCGCCATCGCCCGGTCAGCCAGGCGCTGCAGGTGTACGCCGCCCTGGCGACGTCGGCGTCAACCGGTGCCGTGCGTGACCTCGGCTCGTTCAGCCCGATGCCCGCGCACGCGGAGGGGGCGCCCGCGGAGGGGCCAGCGGTGCGCTAGTGGCGACGCCGCGGGAGTGGCTGAGCGGTGCCCGGCCGCGGACGCTGCCGGCGGCGATCGTCCCGGTCACCGTGGGCAGCGGGGTGGCCTTCGGCTATGGCCGCTTCTCCCTGTGGCGGGCGGCCCTCGCCCTGGTGGTCGCCCTTGCCCTGCAGGTGGGGGTCAACTACGCCAACGACTACAGCGACGGCGTCCGCGGCACCGACGAGCGGCGGGTCGGGCCGGTCCGCCTGGTGGCCGCCGGGCTCGCCCGGCCGCGGCGGGTGCTCACCGCCGCGCTCGCCTGTTTCGCCACCGCCTGCGCGGCCGGGTTCGCGCTCGCCGCCGTCACCTCCTGGTGGCTGCTGCTGCTCGGCGCCGCCGCGGTGGCCGCTGCCTGGACCTACACCGGCGGCAGCCACCCGTACGGATACCGGGGCATGGGCGAGGCGGCCGTTTTCGTCTTTTTCGGGGTCGCCGCCGTGGCCGGGACCGCGTATGTCCAGATGGACCGGCTGACCTGGCTCGCGCTCGCCGCGTCCGTGCCGGTCGGCCTGCTCTCGTGTGCCCTGCTTGTGGTCAACAACCTGCGGGACATCCCCTCCGACACGATGGCCGGCAAGCGCACGCTCGCGGTCCTCATCGGCGACCAACGGACTCGCGTGCTGTACGCGGGGTGCACGCTGATTCCGTTCGGCATGGTGGTGGTGATCGCGGTCGCGCGACCGCTCGCGCTGCTGGCCCTGGCCACCCTGCCGCTCGCGGTCCCGCCCATCCGGGCGGTGCGGGCCGGCGCGGAGGGCCCGGCCCTGATCGGTGCGCTGGGACAGACCGGCCGGCTGCAACTCGCGTTCGGTGCGCTGCTCACCATCGGCCTCGCGGTCACCTTCTGACCACTGCGCGGCGATAATCATTCGCCCGCCGGGCAGCGGATGGGGTACGTGTAGCAGCATGGCTGAGCGGTATCCCCTGCGGCCCATCACGCCCGATGAGTTCGGCGCCTACTGCGAGGTGCCTTCCCAGGCGTTCAATGACACCGACTTCCCGGCCGAGGGCATCGAGCAGGAGCGGGTTGTCTTCGAGTTCGACCGCAGCATCGCCGCGTTCGACGGCGACGCGATCGTCGGGACGGCAGCGGCGTACTCCTTCCAGCTCACCGTTCCCGGCGGGATCGTGGGCGCGGGGGGCGTCACGTTCGTCAGCGTCCTGCCCACCCACCGGCGGCGCGGCATCCTGTCGGCGATGATGCGCCACCAGCTCGCCGACATCGCCGCCCGGGGCGAGGCCGTCGCGGCGCTGTTCGCGTCCGAGTCGGTCATCTATGGGCGGTACGGCTACGGCAGCGCATCCACGGAGCTGCAGCTGACGGTCCGCCGTGGCGAGGGCGCGCTGCGCGCAGCCGTGGCGGGTGGCGCGGGCACGGGCGCCGGCTCAGGTACGGGCGCCGGCTCGGGCACGGGCGCCGGCTCCGGCACGGGCGGCGGCCCGGTGCGGCTGCGAGCCGGCTGGCCCGCCGAGCTGCGCACCGAGCTGGCCAAGGTGTACGACTCGGTAGTCCCGCACCGGCCCGGCATGATGGCCAGGGACGAGCGCTGGTGGCAAAACCTCCTCGCCGACCCGGAATTCCGCCGGCGGGGCATGAGCCGGCAGAAGTGCCTGCTGGCAGGCGACGATTCCGGGCCGCGCGGCTATGCCCTGTACCGGACGAAACCCGACTGGGGCGAAGACGGCCTGCCGTTCGGCCGGCTGTGGATCGGTGAGCTGATGGCCACCGACGCCGCGGCCACCGCCGCGCTGTGGACCGACCTGCTCACCAGGGACCTGATCGGCGAGGTGATGGCCAGGCAGCGGCCGGTCGACGACCCGCTGCTGGAGATGCTCGCCGACCGGCGCCGGGCGCGCCCCCAGCTCAGCGACGGTCTCTGGGTCCGCCTCGTCGACGTCCCGGCCGCGCTCCGCCAGCGGCGCTATTCCAGCGCGGCTGACGTGGTGATCGAGGTGACCGACGAGCTGCTGCCCGCCAACGCTGGCCGGTGGCGGCTGCAGTGCGCCGGGCCCGCCGACGGCGGGATCGCCAGCTGCGAGCGCACCACGGCGGCCGCCGACATCGTGCTGCCCGTCGCGGCGCTCGGGGCTGGCTACCTGGGCGGCACCAGGCTGGGCGCCCTCGCCGCGGCCGGCCTGGTGACCGAGCGGAAGCACGGCGCGCTGGCGCGGCTGTCGGCCGCCATGTACTCCGACCCCGCGCCCTGGTGCCCGTCGACGTTCTGAGGAACGGCGCTGGCGGCAGGGGTGCCGGGCTGTGCCGGCACTGTGTCAGCCGCCGGGCATGACGTGGTCGAGTGGCAGCTGTGGGGTGATCCACGGGAAGATGATGAACCACAGCAGGGCCGCTGCGGTGATGGCCAGGATGGCTGCGCAGACTGCTTTGCTGGTGGTACCGCCTGGAAGGCGCTGCCAAAGCCATCTGTACATGCGCCGCTCCCGTCCGTTAGCCGTGCTGGCCGGTGTGCGGCGTCTGGGCATCGAGTGAGCCGGACACGATGATGCGGTGGGTGCCGGTCCAGGGGGGATCGCAGGTGATCAGCGTGATCATCGCCTCCCGGGGGGACTGGTGTGGGCGCCCGGGGACCGGGTCCAGGACCGCCGTGTCGCCGGGCAGGACCAGCTCGGTGTGGGTGACCAGGTAGGTGTAGCGGGTGGCCGCAGTGATGATCACGACTTTGTCGCCTGGCCGGAGCTCGTTGAGGTGCAAGAAGGGGTTCCCGGCGGTTACCCGGTGCGCTGCCACAGCGAAGTTGCCGACCTGGCCGGGCAGCGCCGTGCCGGGCACGTGGCCAGGCCCGAGGGCCAGCTGCGCCAGGCCGGTTCCCTGCACGATGGCGAACCGCCAGCTCCCGCCGAACCGGGGGATGCGGATGAACGCGAACGGCTGCCCGGTGACCAGGTGAAGCCTGGTGGTAGCCGGCCGCACGTCGCGGTGGGTCTGCCATTGCCGCTGCAGCTGGGTGGCGAAGGCATGCTGATGAGCGCTGGTGACCAGCGCGGTGCCCCACAGCAGGTAGGCCAGGAACAGCAGCACGATGGCCCCGGCGGTGACGCAGCACTCACCGAAGACGCGTAGCACGGTCCGCATGGCGAGTCCACAATCTCACGGGCGGCGGGAAGGCCGGCACGACGGCGCATGGCCGACCACGCGCGCCGGGCCCACGGGGAACCCGGCGCGCGGGCCAACCGTCAGCGGTTGGGCAGGCCGCGCCGTCGCCGCGCCGCGACGATAGCCATGGCGCCGGCGCCCATGAGGGCAACCCCGGCCGCGGCGATCAGGGCCAGCGGCCAGCCGGTAGTGGGCAGCCCGCCTTGGCTGGCCGGGCTCGAGGACGGACCCGGCGCCGGTGCCTGGCTGGGAGCCGTGGGGCTCGGTGTGGGCGGGGCCGAGGTCGGCGGGGCCGAGGTCGGCGGGGGTGAGGTCGGCGGAGGTGAGGTCGGCGGGGTGGTGGGGGTTGGCGCGCCACACGCCACCCAGAACACCTTCTGCTTGGCGAAGCCATGCTCGCCCGTAAAGTTCCAGTAGAGCTTGTAGTGCCCGTTGGGCAGCGTCATGTCGCCGGTAAAGCCACCGCCGTTGCCGTCCAGCGCCAGCGTGCCAGATGACACAACTGTGCGGTCCCCGGTCGGCGGCCACGACTTGATCTGCCAGGACACCGACTGCCCCGCGTCAAAGCCGAACGCGTCGAGATAGAAGATGCACACGTGCGGCTCGTTGCGCGGGTCGCTCACGGGCGTGGTGGAGCGGTGGATCTTGACGGTGCCGTTGTCGCCTTTCCCGGCGGCCGGGGGCTTGCCGCCGCCCGCAGTCGGCGACGCGCCCGCACCGGGCCCCGCGAAGGCCAGTGTCAAGACGACAGCCACCAGCGTCACGCCGAGCAGGAACGTGAGCCGCCTACGCCAGGTGATGATGGTCATGAAGACACCCTTGGTGCTGGAGAAACACGGGGATATGCAAAGAAACGCCGGAGGCCGGGTTGGCGTTACGCAGATCGCGCGGGCGCGGCCTCAGCTAGGCCTTGTAAGGCGATAACTCGACCGCCGCTCATCAGCAGCGGCAAGCGCAGGACTCGCGTGGCGCGGCCTAGCGGGGGCCGGACCGCTCCGCCTCGGCCACCTGCCGCTCGACCGCGGCGACTTCCTGCTCCACCTGCGCGAGCTCGTCCCTCGTGTGCGCCCTTTCCTCCGCGGCCCTCTCCTCCACGGCCGCATCCTCCGCGGCCTTCTCTTCGCCGGCCGCCTCCGGCACCCCGGCCGTATCCCCGTTCGCGGTCAGGCTGGGCTGCCCGGCCGCGTCGGCCGGCAGGGCAGCCGGGGCGGCGCCGGTCACCTGGCCCGGGCGCCCCGGCCCACCCGGCCCGGCCTGCGGCGCGGCGGGCTGGCCCGCGTTGTCGCTGCCGAACGCGGTGCTCAGCGTCTTCAGCGCGGTGGTCACCTCGCTGGGGATCACCCAGAACGTGTTGCCTTCGGCCTGCGCGAGCTGCGGCAGCGTCTGCAGGTACTGGTAGGCGAGCACCTTGGGGTCCGCGTCGTTGTGGTGCACCGCCTGGAACACCGTGCCGATCGCCTGCGACTGGCCCTCGGCGCGCAGGATCTGGCTCTGCTTGTCGCCCTCGGCGCGCAGGATGTTGCTCTGCTTCTCGCCCTCCGCGGTGAGGATCTTGGACTGGCGCACTCCCTCGGCGGTGAGGATGGCGGCGCGCTTCTCCCGCTCGGCCCGCATCTGCTTCTCCATCGCGTCCACGACGCTCTTGGGCGGGTCGATCGCCTTGATCTCCACCCTGGTCACCCGGATCCCCCACTTCCCGGAAGCCTCGTCAAGCACCCCGCGCAGCATGTTGTTGATCCGGTCCCGCGAGGTCAGGGTCTGCTCCAGGTCCATGGAGCCGATCACGCTGCGGAGCATGGTGGCGGTGAGCTGCTCGATCGCCTGGATGTAGTTGACGATCTCGTAGTCGGCCGCCCGGGGGTCGGTGACCTGGAAGAACAGCACGGTGTCGATGAGCACGACCAGGTTGTCCTCGGTGATGACCGGCTGTCCCTTGAAAGCCACCACCTGCTCACGGAGGTCGATGAGCGGCTTGACCCGGTCCACGAACGGGATGATGAAGTTCATCC
>DAITAE010000130.1:0-9799 GCA_036824445.1 Streptosporangiaceae bacterium
CGTGACTCCCCGGACCCGCCCGCCCTCGCTGCGGTAGGCGGCCAGCAGGTCCATCACGCCGTGCATGTAGCGGCAGCACGGATGGAACTTCACGCTCGTCTCGTGTACCGCGGGCAGCCCGGCGGCATGGGCGAGCACCGCTTCCGCCCGCGCCCGCGGCCGGATGCCGCCGTAGATGTGCATCAGGCCGTAGGGGTCGCCGAACGCGTCGGCCGGGCCCGTGAAGCCGCCGGCCGCGAGCTCGGCGGCAAGGATGCCGCCTGCCGCCGCCGACCCCGAATGGAAGCGTTTGGTCCAGGCGCCGTCGCTCAGGTAGGCCATGCTGCCCGCGGACATGCTCAATGCGATGCCGAACGCCGCCCGCAGGCCGTCAGCGTCAAGCCCGGCCAGCCGCCCGACGGCCGCCGCGGCGCCGAACACCCCGCAGACCGCGGTCGGGTGCAGCCCCTGCCGGTACAGCTCGGCCGGGCCCAGCAGCTCGCCCAGGCTGGCCATCGCCTGGTACCCGGTAGCCGCGCTGTCCAGCACGGCCGCCGTGGTCGCCGGCAAGCCCACCGCGGCAGCCAGCAGCGCAGTCCAGATCACGGTGCCGGGGTGCGAACTCGATGGCTCGTGGGTGTCGTCGAGTTCGATGCTGTGCGCGCTGATCCCGTTGACCAGCGCCGCGTCCCGGATCGCGGCGGTCCGGCCGGTTCCCAGAACGGGCGCCGGGCCGGCCGATCGCGGCAGCAGGGCATCGCGCGCCACCCGCGCCGAGTCGGCATCTGCCCCGGCGCCCGCCACCGCCAGGTAGTCCGCCAGCAGCAGCCGCGCCCGGTCACGCTCGGCCGGGCCAGGCCGGGCCGCCGCCACCAGCTCGGCGAGCGCCTCTGTCACCACGGACCGCGTCACCAAGTTTGCGCCAGGAAGCCCCGGCCTTCAGGCCGGAGGTGAGTGGCGCTTCCCTCCCCACAATGTGGAATCCCCGTCGTTCGCGGCGGGGAGGATGTCAAGTGCACCTTCCCATTGGACCGGCCAAACCAGCGCCGCGCCACCCCCAGCTCCTGAGGAGACCAGCCCGCCATGGCAGCACCCGAGATCAACGACCTCGACCCGGACGAGCGTGACATCGTCGCCGTGGTCCACGACTGGGTGCGGGACAGCGTGCTCCCGGTGGCACGCGATCTCGAACACGCCGATGCCTACCCGGCCGACCTGATCGAGGCGATGAAGCGGCTCGGCATCTACGGCCTGGTCATCCCCGAGCGCTACGGCGGCGCCGGGGTCTCCACCGCCTGCTTCGCGCTGGTCACCGAGGAACTTGCCAGAGGCTGGATGAGCCTGGCCGGGGCGATGGGCGGGCACAGCGTGGTCGCCCGGCTGATCACCAGGTTCGGCACGGACGACCAGAAGGACGCGTGGCTGCCGCGGATGGCCACCGGCGAGGTCCGGGCCGCCATGGCGCTGACCGAGCCCGCCGGCGGCTCCGACCTGCAGGCCATCCGGACCAGGGCGGCGGCGGCGCCGGACGGTTACCGGCTCGATGGCGTGAAGACCTGGATCACCAACGCACGGGCCGCCGGCGTGACCGCCGTGCTGTGCAAGACCGACCCGGAGGCGGTACCCGCAAGCCGGGGCATCAGCATCCTGCTCGCCGGGAAAGGGCCCGGCTTCACCGTCTCGCGTGACCTGCCCAAGCTCGGCTACAAGGGCATCGAGACCTGCGAGCTCGTCTTCGACGGCTACCGGTGCCCGGCCGGCGCCCTGCTCGGCGGCACGGAGGGCGCCGGCTTCGCCCAGATGATGGACGGGCTCGAGCTCGGCCGGATCCAGGTCGCCGCGCGCGCGGTTGGGGTGGCCCGGGCCGCGCTGGAGGACTCGCTGCGGTACGCGCAGGAGCGGGAGACCTTCGGGCAGCCGATCTGGCGGCATCAGGCCGTTGGCCACCGTCTCGCCGACATGGCCACCCAGGTAGAGGCCGCACGCTTGCTCACCACGCGCGCCGCCGCCGCGCTCGACACCGGGCGGCGCAGCGACCTGGAGGCCGGTATGGCGAAGCTGTTCGCCTCCGAGGCCTGCCTGCAGGTCACCGCCGACGCGATCAGGGTGCACGGCGGCTACGGGTACTCCGCCGAGTTCGACATCGAGCGTTACTACCGCGACGCGCCGCTGATGGTGGTCGGCGAGGGGACCAACGACATCCAGCGCAACGTCATCATCCGGCAGCTGGTCGACCGGCACCGCGCCTGACGGTTCTCCTGCAGAGATCGACGTCCGGGCCGTCGCGCCGGCTCACAGGCTGACGGGCTGCCGGCCGATCGCATGGCGGACACGGGCAAGCATCGCGGCGGCCTCGGGCCGGGCCCGCTCGGCCCCAGCGGCCAAGACCCGCCGGATCTGCGCCTTGTCGGCCATCAGCTCGCGGTACCGCTCACGCGGCGCGGCGAGGAAGCCGTCGAGCAGCGCAACCACCGCATCCTTGAGCTCCTTCCATGACATCCCACCGGCCTCGAGTGCCGCCTGGACCCGCCGGGTGTCATCCGGGGCGGCAATCTCCCGGTAGATCTGGAACAGGCCCGTGCTCTCCGGGTCCTTCGGCTCGTCTGCTCCGGTGGAGTCGGTCTTGAACCGGCGGACCAGCCTGGCCATCTCATCCGGCCCGGCGAACAGCGGCAGGACGTTGGCGTAGGACTTGCTCATCTTCCGGCCGTCCAGGCCCAGGATGCTGGCCGACGTCGCGCTCACCACCAGTTCCGGGATCCTCAGGACGTCGCCGTAGGCCAGGTTGAACTTCTCCGCGATATCACGGGTCATCTCGACGTGCTGCGATTGATCCCTGCCCACCGGCACGACGTCAGCCGAGAACAGCAAGATGTCGGCCGCCATCAGGACCGGGTAGCAGTAGACCCCCATGTTGACTCCGGCATCAACGTCCGCCTTGCCCTGCGCCTCCGCGTCGGCAACGGCCGCCTTGTAGGCGTGGGCGCGGTTCATCAGGCCCTTCGGCGTGACACACCCCAAGATCCAGGTCAGCTCGAACGTCTCGGGAACATCGGACTGCCGGTAGAGCGTCACCCGGTCCGGGTTCAGGCCCATCGCCAGCCAGGCGGCGGCCACCTCATAAGTGAGGTCAATAAGGGTCTGCCGATCCTTGACGGTCGTCAGCGCGTGGTAGTCGGCTATGAAGTAGTACGCGTCATACTGCTCGCCGAGCGCCAGCGCCGGGCGGATCGCGCCGATGTAGTTCGCGATATGCGGAATCCCAGTCGGCTTGATCCCGGTCAGGGAGCGTTTCGCCATCGTCGGCTCCATGCGTAACGAAGGGTGACAGCCGGGCTACCGGGCCGGTACCGGCCCTGCCGGAAACTCGATCGTACGGCTGACCCGGCTCGGGCAGGGACCGGCCGGCGCCGTGCCTGGACGGCTGGCAATGACCAGCGGCCTGGGGTAGATCAGGGACGTGGACCCACTGCACAACTACCGGCGCAAGCGGAACCCGGGCCGCACCCCCGAGCCGATGCCAGCGGGTCCTGGCCGGCCCACGGCCGAACGCTCCGCTGCCCACAGCACGGCCGGGCGGGGCGATGACGCGACGGCGGGTGTCTTCGTCGTCCAGGAGCATCACGCCAGGCGCCTGCACTGGGACTTCCGTCTGGAACATGACGGCGTGCTGGTGTCCTGGGCACTGCCCAAGGGAGTGCCGGACGATCCGGGCGCCAACCACCTCGCGGTGCACACCGAGGACCACCCGCTGGAATACGCCAGCTTCTCCGGTGAGATCCCGCGCGGCGAGTACGGGGCGGGCACGGTCACGATCTGGGACCAAGGTACCTACGAGACGGTCAAATGGGACGACCGCGAGGTCAAGGTGGTCCTGCACGGCTCGCGGCTCACGGGTGGGTACGCCCTGTTCCGCACCGGAGACGACAGCTGGATGATCCACCGGGAGCGGGTGCCGCTGCCCGGCCGGATCGTCCCGATGATGGCCCGCACCGGGGACCTGCCAGCCGACGACCACGGCTGGGCATACGAGATGAAATGGGACGGCCTGCGCGCGCTTGCCTACATCGGGGACATGCGGGTCCGCCTGCTGTCCCGGACCGGCCAGGACATCACGCGCGACTACCCGGAACTGGGCGGCCTGGGGCCGGCCGTGGGCAGGCGGCAGGCCGTCCTCGACGGGGAGATCGTGGCCCTGGGCGAGGACAGCTGGCCCGACTTCGAGAGGCTCCAGCTGCGCATGCATGCCCGGCCGGCCGCCGTCGCGCGGCTGGCCGCCGACCTGCCGGCCACCTACCTCGCGTTCGACCTGCTGCACCTGGACGGGCGGCCGCTGCTCGACGAGCCCTACCACGCGCGGCGGGCGCTGTTGGAGGGACTCGCCTTCGAGGGCCCGCGCTGGCAGACGCCGCCCTCGTTCACCGGCGAGGGAGGCGCCGACGTGCAGGCCGTGTCCCGCCAGCACGGCCTGGAGGGCATCGTTGCCAAACGCCTGGCGTCGCGTTACGAGCCTGGCAAGCGGACGGGCAGCTGGCTGAAGGTCAAGAACCTCCGCCGCCAGGAGGTCGTGGTCGGAGGCTGGAAGCCGGGCGAAGGGGGGCGGGCCGGCCTGTTCGGCTCGCTGCTCATCGGTGTCCAGGGCGCCGGCGGGCTGCAGTACGCGGGCCACGTCGGGACCGGTTTCACCCAGGAGGCCCTGCACATGCTGGCGCAGCGGCTGGCGCCGCTGCGCCGGGCCACCTCACCGTTCGCGAGCGCCGTCCCGCCCGAGCACGCCCGCCCGGCCGTCTGGGTCGAGCCGGTGCTGGTGATCGAGGTGACCTTCACCGGATGGACGCAGGCGGGCCGCATGCGCGCAACCTCCTACCAGGGCCTGCGCACGGACAAGGACCCGGCGGACGTCGTCCGCGAACCGTGACGCGACGACAGCCGGGCGCCCAGGGGTAAGCGCGCCGGCGTGTGGCAGGCACAGGGACGGGGCGCCCGCGCGATGAGGCCGCCCAGGACCAGCGACAGGATGGTCTCGAAGATCGCATCGTCGTCGACGTCCGGCAGCTCGTGCCGGACCTGCCAGATGTGGGGATACGCCGCCCGGTCCACCGGGAGGTAGGCGCGCGTCCACGCGGCCCGGTCAGCCTGCTGTGACCGTTCGTCCAGGGCGAGGAACTCCGCCTCGCAGCCGGCCCAGGCGAGGTTGAAGTCGCCGAGCGCACGGTAGACGAGGGCGGCTTCCGCGCCCTCGAACCCGGCGTCGAGGACGGCGCCGATGATGATGTCGACGATCCTCATCTCGGCCGGCCGCTGCGTGGTGCGGCAGGCGGACAGCGTGGCCGCCGCGGGGTGGGCAAGATACGTGTGCCGCAGCCGCCTCGGGATCTCGGCCAGGGTGTCGACCCAGCACGGCTGCGGCGCGACCCCCGCCATGGCCTCCTCGATGAGATGGTCGGCGATGGCCAGGATCAGGTCGTCCTTGCTGGCGAAGTGCCGGTAGACCGCGGTCGGGTCCGCGCCGAGGGCACGGCCGAGCTTCGGCAGGCTGAACCCGCCCGTCCCTGCCTCGTCCAGGAGCCGCACGCTTTCCTTGACGATCAGTTCCGGCGACAGGCTGCCGCGGCGCAGCCCTCGCCGTTCCCGGCGGCGAGGCCGGCTGCCGGCGGCGGAGGTGCTGGTCATCGCGTCGTCCCGCCCCCCTTGGACGCTCGTCAGGCCCGGTGGCCGACGCGGCCGAGTCTATTCTCACGGATGCTTGGTCATAGGCATTGACATTAATTTTGCACCGCTGATCTAATCTCGGGCATCCGCTCATCAGGGAGGCCACGCAGTGCCGGTCAGCGAAGAGGTGGTCTTCCACAACGGCACCATCTTCGACGGCCGCACGTTCCTCGCCCCGGGCACCTGCGTCCGGGCCTCCGGCGGGCGGATCACCGGCGTCGGCCCGGCCCGCGCGTCCGGCCCACTCGGCGGGGCCGAGCCCGTCGACCTGGAAGGCGGCACCCTGCTTCCCGGCTTCGTGGATGCGCACGCCCACCCCGTCTTCGCCGGCGATCAGATGCAGCGCTGCGACCTGCGTGCGGCCTCGACGGCGGCGGGCTACAGCGAACTCGTTGCCGCCTACGCCAGCGATCATCCCGACGAGAAATGGATATCGGGCGGCGGCTGGTCCATGAACGCCTTCCCGCGCGGGATACCGACGCGGCAGGCGCTCGACGCGGTCGTGCCCGATCGGCCCGTCTTCCTGCCCAACCGCGACGGCCACGGAGCGTGGGTGAACAGCCGCGCGCTCGACCTCGCGGGTATCGACGCCTCGACCCCGGATCCGGCGGATGGCCGGATCGAGCGGGACGCCGCGGGCGAACCCATCGGCATGCTGCAAGAGGGCGCGGCCATCCTGGTATCCCGCCTCCTGCCCGGCGTCACCGAGGAGGACTGGTACCAGGCGCTGCTGACCGCCCAGGACCACCTGCTGTCGCTCGGCATCACCGGCTGGCAGGACGCGATCATCGGCAGGTACCAGGGCGAGCCCGATCCCCTCACCGCCTACATGCGGGCGGCGCGGGCGGGTACCCTGCTGGCCACCGTGGTCGGCGCCCTGTGGTGGGACCGGAGCCGCGGCCTCGAGCAGCTCGGCGGGCTGCTCGAGCAGCGCCGCGCCGGGCAGGCCGGAAACTTCCACGCCACCAGCGTGAAGATGATGCTGGACGGCGTCGCCGAGAACCACACCGCCGCCATGCTGGAGCCCTACCTGGACAGCGACGGCTGCCAGACCGGCCAGGCCGGCCTGGATTTCATCGACCCCGGCGAACTCCCCACCTTCGTCACCGCGCTCGACCGCGAGGGATTCCAGGTCCACTTCCACGCGCTGGGCGACCGCGCCGTCCGGAACGCGCTGGACGCCGTGGAGGCGGCCCGGCGGGCCAACGGCGAGAGCGGGCCCCGGCATCACCTGGCGCACCTCCAATTGGTGCACCCCGACGATGTCCCGCGCTTCGCCCGCGTGTCGGCGACCGCCAACATCCAGGCGCTCTGGGCGACCCATGAGCCCCAGATGGACGAACTGACCATCCCCTTCCTGGGAGAACGCCGCTCCGGCTGGCAGTACCCGTTCCGCTCCCTGGAAGCGGCTGGCGCTGCCCTGTGTGCGGGCAGCGACTGGCCGGTGAGCAGCCCCAACCCACTGTGGGCAGTGCACGTCGCCGTCAACAGAAGCCTGCCCGCCCTGGCGGGCGGCGAGGGCGGCGACCCCTTCCTCCCGGAGCAGGCCATCGGCCTGACGTCGATCCTGGCCGCCTACACATCGGGCAGCGCCCGGGTCAACGGGCTCGGCGCGGTGGCCGGGTCGATCGCCGAGGGCTACGACGCCGATCTCACCGTCGTGAACGCGGACCTCGCCCACCTCCCGGTTCACGAGATCTGCCATGCGGCAGTCAGCCAGACCTGGATCGGGGGGCAGGTCGTTTACCAGCAGCGCTAAGCAATCCCGGCCGCAGCGACGAGGTGATACGAAGGGGGACAGATGACCGAGCCCGCGGCGGCCGGAACGCTGGAGCGCGGCCCCACCGCGCGCGTGCTCGACGACCCGCAGGACCCGTACACGCAACGGCTCCGCGCCAGCGTGCCGCGGCCGGGCCGGAAACCGAGGCACCGGGCGCCCGGTGCCGGGGAGGAACCCGACGCCTCATGACCGACCTTCACTATCTCCCGGCCACGGAGGCGCTCCGGTTGTTCCGGGCCCGGGAGCTGTCACCTGTCGAGCTGGTCACGGCGGTGATCGACCGTGCCGAGGCAGTCGAGCCGGTGATCAACGCGTTCGCCGAGACCTTCTTCGACCAGGCGGTGGAACAGGCCCGAGCCGCGGAGGCCCGTTATGCGGGAAAGGATGGCCAGCCGCGGCCGCTGGATGGCCTGCCGGTGGCGGTGAAGGAGGAGGCGAAGATCGCGGGCCACCACAACACGCTCGGGTCGCTGCCGCTGCGCGAGGTCGTCGCGGAAAAGACCAGCGCGTTCGTGCAGCGGATCATCGACGCGGGTGGCATCGTGCACGCCCGGACCACGACCCCGGAGTTCAGCTGCGCGCCGGTCACCTGGTCCAGGCTGTGGGGGGTCACCCGCAACCCGTGGCAGACCGAGTACTCGCCGGGCGGGTCGAGCGGCGGGTCGGCCGCATCCCTCGCCGCCGGGTCGGCGGCGCTGGCGACCGGCTCGGATATTGGTGGCTCGATCAGGATCCCGGCTTCGTTTTGCGGGGTGATGGGCTTCAAGCCGCCGTACGGCCGCGTGCCGGGGATGGAGATCTTCAACCTCGACCACTACTGCCACAACGGCCCGCTGGCCCGGACCGTCGCCGACTGTGCGCTGCTGGAAAACGTGATCGCCGGGCCGCACCCGAGCGACGTCGCCTCGATCCGCCCGAAGCTGGAGATACCGGGTGAGCTGCCGCCGGTCGCCGGGATGCGGATCGCCTTCTCGGCCGACCTGGGCTGCTACCGGGTCGACGCGGACGTGGCCGCGAACGCCCGCGCGGCCGCGGACAAGCTGCGCTACGCGGGTGCCGTGGTCGAGGAGGTCGAGCTGCCGTGGGACCTGGCGGCCATCAAGCGGGCTGCGGGGATCCACTTCGGGATGATCTTCGGCCCGGCGATCAGGGAGATCCACGCCAAGCACGCCGAGGAGCTCAGCTCCTACACGCGGACCTTCCTTGCTGAGTCCGAGGAGGTGTCCAAGGACGATCTGGCGGCCGGCCTCGCGCTGGAGGGGCAGATCTACGCTCCGCTCGGGCTGCTGCTCGAGGACTTCGACGCGCTCATCTGCCCGACCTTCGCGGTGCCGGCGCTGCCGGCCGAGTACGATCCGGGCGAGCCAGTCACGGTGAACGGCCGGGCCAGCGAGGACTGGGCGGATGTGATGATGACGGTGCCCTTCAACATTGCCAGCCGCTGCCCGGTAATGAGCGTGCCGTCCGGGCTGTCGCGCGACGGCCTGCCGACCGGCCTGTCGATCGTCGGGAAGACCTACGACGACGTCACGGTGTTCCGGATCGCCGCCGCGCACGAGGAGCAGATGCCCTGGATGGACATGCCGCGCCGCCGTCCGGAGCTGTGATGACGCAAACAGGCGCCGGGCCGGGACCGGCCGCAGCGGCCCGCGGCCTGATGGCCGGGCCGCCGCCGTTCGCTCCCGGTTCGCGGGTGACGCTCGCGAACTGGCAGGATCCGCCGTTCAACCGGTGGGCGTTCCAGCATGTGCGGGAGCTGATCCCGACCGCCCGGATATCCCGCGGGGACGGGCCGGCCTGGCCGCTCCGCCGGGCGGAACGCGACCTGGCCGGTGTCCGGTTCACCAGCGCCGGCCAGGAGATGACGATCGCAGAACTGCTGGCGCAGACCTGTACCGACGGGTTCCTGGTCCTGTACCGGGGGCGGATCGTGACCGAGCAGTACTTCAACGCGATGACGCCGGACACCCCCCACCTGCTCATGTCGGTGTCGAAGTCGGTGACCGCGGCAGTGGCCGGGGTGCTGGCGGGCCGCGGCCAGCTCGACGTCTCGGACCAGGTCACGGCCGTCGTGCCGGAGCTGGCGGGGACCTCGTTCGACGGCGCGACCGTCCAGCAGCTGCTCGACATGCGGGCCGGCACCGCCTTCAACGAGGACTACGCCGACCCCGAGGCCGACGTACGCACCTACGAGCGGGTGTACCTGTGGCGGCCCTCCGACGGCCGGCCGGTGCCGGAGGACGCCATCGCCTACTTCGCGACGCTGCGCAACGACGGGCCGCACGGCGGCCCGTTCCGGTACCGCTCGATCCTCACCGACGTGCTGGC
>DAITAE010000649.1:0-2613 GCA_036824445.1 Streptosporangiaceae bacterium
CTCGTCGAAGCGATGGCGACGCGCAAGCAGGCATGGTCGCCGGTGCCGCTGGCGCGTCGGTCCATGCCGCCAGCGGGCGGCTCATCCTGGGCTGGTTCGCGGCGCGCGAGCGCGGGCTGGCGATGGGGGTCCGGCAGAGCGCGCAACCGCTGGGAGTAGCAGTCGCCGCTCTCACCCTGCCGTCGCTGGCGGCGGGCGGCACCGCCGCCGCGCTGGCCTTCCTCGGCGGCTTCTGCCTGGTGGCAGCCGTGCTGGTGGTCGCCGTCGTGCGCGACCCGGCCCGCGCGGGGGAGCGGGCACGGGCGCAGCGAGGTTCGCCGTACCGGACCGCAGCGCTGTGGCGGATCCACGCCGCGAGCGCGCTGCTGGTCGTGCCGCAGTTCACAGTGGCCACCTTCGCGCTCGTCTTCCTGGTCGACACGCGGGGCTGGTCCGCACCAGCGGCCGGGACGCTGCTGGCGTTCGCGGCCGCTGGCGGGGCCGCGTCCCGGCTGGGAGCCGGGCACTGGTCGGACCGGCTGGGCAGCCGGTTGCGGCCGATGCGGATGCTCGCGCTGACCACCACGGCCGTCCTGCTGGCGCTGGCCCTGGCGGCGGTCTTCGCCCCAGCGCTTGCGGTGCCGATCCTTTTCGGCGCCGCGGTCCTAGTGGTGAGCACCAACGGGCTCGCCTTCACCTCCGTCGCCGAGCAGGCGGGGCCCGCCTGGGCGGGCCGTGCACTCGGCATCCAGAACACCGGGCAGAACGCCTTCGCCGCGCTCACCCCGCCGGTGGTGGCCGTGCTCATCGGCGCGGCGGGCTATCCGGCGGCATTCGCGGCCGCCGGAGCACTGCCCATAGCCGCGGCGGCGCTCGTGCCGCTGGCGACCGAACGCCGGCCGGGACCGCGAACCAGGCGGGCCGCCGCGACGGCGGCCGCGGAGGGCGAGTAGCCCGCGGGGCCGCGGGCTGCCGCGGCCGCTACGGCTCCCCGTCTGGGAGCGGCGCCTGCGCGAGCAGGGCGGCCGGGTCCTGCCCGGGCAGCCGGCCAAGTACCGGCGCCCAGAAGTCATCCCCCGGGGCGGCCTGCACCCGCAGCCGGGACCCGCCGCGCCAGGCGGCGTCGAACGCGAGCCGCCAGGAGTGCAGCAGGGTGCGGGCGGCACCCACCGCCCCGAAGAGGGGATCTGCCTCGACGGGATAGCCGATCCAGGCCAGGTGGACCCGGATCTGGTGGCGGCGGCCGGTGACGGGGTGGACGGCGAGCAGGGCTTGGTCCGCGTCCTGCCAGAGGGTGGAAAACCTGGTGAGCGACGGATAGGTACGCACGTGACGGAAGACGGCGTCGTCCGGGACCGACCACCGGCCCCCGGCAGGATCAAAGGTGATGCTGGCACGCGGGGCGGCCACCCGGGCGCGGCCCTTGCGGCCGGCGCTGAGCGGCAGGTCGATGACGCCCTGGGCCGGCAGGCCACCCGGCCGGGTGACGGCCAGGTAGGCCTTTCCGGCCGTGCGCCCGGCGAACTGGCGGGTCAGCGGGCCGTGCCAGCGCATCTCCCGGGCGAACAGGACGGCGCCGGAGGTCACCTTGTCGATCCGGTGCACCGGGAACAGCTCCTCGCCCGCGGCGGCGGCCATCCGGACCAGGTCGGTCTCGTGCCGCTCGCCCATGACGGAGATGCCGGCCGGCTTGTTCAGCACCAGCACGGCCTCGTCTTCCAGGACCACGTTCGGCCCCCGGATGTCGGCCCATGTGCTCACGCCGGGACTCTAGCCCGTCTTCACGCGGGGCACCTGCGCAGGCAGAATCACCAGTGCGGACCGCAACGCGAAAGGGGGCAGCGCCGTGCCGGACACGACGGTGGAGGAAGCGGGCCGTGGCGGGGCGCCGGCCTGCGCGCTGGACCCGTTCGGCGACGACTTCCTGCGTGACCCCTTCGCCTTTCACACGGAGCTGCGGGAAGCGGGCCCGGTGGTCTGGCTGGAGCGCTACGGCGTGTGGGCGATGGCCCGCTACGCCGAGGTGCACGACGCCTTGCGGGACTGGGCGACGTACTCCTCCGCGGCGGGGGTGGGCCTGAGCGATTTCCGCAAGGAGAAGCCGTGGCGCCCGCCGAGCCTGCTGCTGGAGGCGGACCCGCCCGAGCACTCGCGGGCACGCAAGGCGGTGGCCCGGGCGATGTCCCCGCGTACCATCGCCGCCCTCCGCCATGACTTCGCGCGCGAGGCGGACAGCCTGGCCGCCGAGCTCCTGGCCCGCGGCACCGTGGACGGCGTCACCGAGATCGCCGAGGCATACCCGCTGCGGGTGTTCCCGCGCGCCGTCGGCATCACGCAGGATTGCCGCGAGCAGCTGCTCGCCTACGGAAACATGGCGTTCAACGCGTTCGGCCCGCGCAACCAGCTGCAGGCCGACTCGATGGCACAGGTCCAGGGGGTGGCGGCGTGGATCGCCGCACACTGTGCGCGGGAGTCGCTCGCCCCCGGTGGGCTGGGTGACCGCATCTACGCCAGCGCCGATGAGGGGACTGTCACCGAGGACGAGGCCGCGCTGCTGGTTCGCTCGCTGCTCACCGCCGGGGTCGACACCACGGTCATCGGCCTGGGCTGCGCGCTGGACTGCCTGGCCCGCGA
>DAITAE010000650.1:0-2612 GCA_036824445.1 Streptosporangiaceae bacterium
CGATGGCAGCAGGCGACACCCAGATCACGATCGCCGGCAACCTGGTCGACGACCCGGAACTGCGCTACACCCCCACCGGCCAGGCGGTCGCCAAGTTCCGCGTCGCCTCCACCCCCCGGTACCGGGACAGCGCCAGCGGTGAGTGGAAGGACGGCGACAGCCTGTTCCTCACCTGCAACGTCTGGCGCCAGGCGGCCGAGAACGTGGCCGAGAGCCTGCAGCGGGGCATGCGGGTAATCGTCTACGGCCGGCTGCGCCAGCGGTCCTATGAGACCAGGGAAGGCGAGAAGCGGACCGTCTACGAGGTCGAGGTCGATGACGTGGGCCCGTCCATGCGCAACGCCTCGGCCAAGGTCACCAAGTCCAACCGGTCCAGCGGCGGCTTCGGCAGCGGCGGGTCCGGCGGGTCCGGCGGGTCCGGCGGGTCCGGCGGGTCCGGCAGCGGCTCGGGCGCGCGCGCGGCCGACGACCCGTGGGCCTCGGACACCGGCGGCTTCGGGGGCGACGGCGCATCAGACGAGCCGCCGTTCTGACACCTGACAACACACCATCCCCGCGGTAAGCGGGGCTCTCTCAAGGAGCACCACGATGGCGAAAGCACCTATTCGCAAGCCAAGAAAGAAAGTCTGCCTGTTCTGCCAGGAAAAGATCACCTACGTCGACTACAAGGACACGGGGCTGCTGCGGAAGTTCATCTCCGACCGCGGCAAGATCAGGGCCAGGCGGGTGACCGGCAACTGCACCCAGCACCAGCGCGACGTCGCCACGGCCATCAAGAACGCCCGTGAGATGGCGATGCTGCCGTACACCAGCACCCCCCGCTAGGCCTGGGAGAGGACGAGCACGATGAGTCGCACACCGATGAAACTCATCCTCACCCAGGAGGTCACCGGCCTGGGGGCCCCCGGCGACGTGGTGGAGGTCGC
The DNA here is from genome assembly GCA_036824445.1 of Streptosporangiaceae bacterium. Classification (GTDB taxonomy): domain Bacteria; phylum Actinomycetota; class Actinomycetes; order Streptosporangiales; family Streptosporangiaceae; genus UBA9676. Next base: position 927 of record DAITAE010000650.1, read on the forward strand.
CGGTGGGTATGGCCGGAACTACCTGGTGCCACGTGGGCTAGCCATGCGGTGGACGCGCGGGGCCGAGAAGCAGATCGACCTGATCAAGCGGGCCCGTGCTGCCCGTGACATCCGCGGCCTCGACGACGCCAGGGATACCGCCAACGCGCTGGCGGCGCTGACCGTCCGGCTTCAGACCAGGGCCGGCGCCTCCGGCAGGCTGTTCGGCTCGGTAGGCCCAGCGGACATCGCCGAGGCCGTCCGCGCGGCCGGCGGGCCGAGCCTGGACAAGCGCAGGATCGAGATACGTAACCCGATCAAGACCATCGGGTCGCACCAGGTCACCGTCCGCCTGCATCCCGAGGTCAGCGCCACGCTCGACATCGAGGTCACCGGCGGCTGAGCCGCACCCGGCATCGAGGCTGGCCAGGGCCCGGGTGCCGGGGACTAGCTGTCGACGGCGTAGTCCCGCAACCGCCCCGCCAGCGCGGGATCGAGTTCGGCGAGCATGGCCCAGATAGCGGCCAGCCGGGCGGTCAGGTCGTCCAGCCCGGCACCGGAGACGGCGCCCTCGCTCGCCGCCGCGGCCACCTCATCGATTGCTCTGCCGATCATGGCCAGGCGCCCCTCCACCGTCGAACACATGATCGAGACAATAGGGTAGCCGGACCATGATCGTGGCGGTTTCCGCCCGCTGCGAATGGCTGGCCGCGCACGGCCTCCCGCACGCCCATTGCCGTCCGCGCGGCCCCCGAATCCGCCCTGGGGAACCCGCCCCAGGGAACCCGCACTGGGGAACGCCCCTGGGGAACCCGCCCCCGGGAACCCGCCCGGGAATCCGCCACGGGAATCCGGCCCGCAGGCGCCTCGCCCACCGTGCGCGGCCGCCCCGTCACGTGGTTCAGCGAGCCGCCCTTGCCGGTACCGGTGACGGTGTTCTGGGTCGGCCCGGCGGGCCCGGCAGGCCGGGCAGATGACGCACCGGCTAGGCCATGAACTGTGGACAACTTCACAGGGATTGTGGACAGCCGGAATGCCGGAAAGTTTTTTCCACGCACAGGACGTGGACGGCATAAGTGCAGGTGGCAAGCTCACCGACGGTCATCTTCCTGCCGTGTCCCCACTCGTATCCTCAACTTGCGCACAGTCCGATCGGCGTGTCTGCACAGAATGTCCACAGGCTTGTGCACACAGCGATTGGACGCCACGGCCGGGCAGCGCCCAGACTGTCGTAGCCACCTACTACAACTGAGTTGGCGGCGGGTAAATGCCACTCATGTAAGTAGGTCGGCAGGGGGAGGAGGGGTCCGGTGAGCGTTACCGAGATCGCCTCCCGGGGCGAGGACTTCGAGCGGACGCCACCGCACGATCTCGCCGCCGAGCAGTGCGTCCTCGGCGGGATGCTGATGTCCAAGGATGCCATCTCCGACGTCATGGAGGTGATCCGTCCGGCCGATCACTACCGTCCCGCCCACCAGCTCGTGCACGAGGCCATCCTGGAGCTGTACGGCCGCGGCGAGCCGGCCGATCCGGTCACCGTCAGCGACCTGCTGGCCAAGCGGGGGGAGCTGGCGCGCGTCGGCGGCGGGGCGTACCTGCACACGCTCATCGCGTCCGTGCCGACGGCCGCGAACGCCGGCTACTACGCCAGGATCGTCCGCGAGCGCGCGATCCTGCGCCGCCTGGTCGAGGTCGGCACCCGGATCG
>DAITAE010000651.1:0-2597 GCA_036824445.1 Streptosporangiaceae bacterium
GCATGATCGTCCCGTCGCGGATCAGCGGATTCGCCTGGTGCACCTGGTAGAGATCGAGCCGGTGGGCCCCAAGCCGGTTGGCGCTGGCCACAGCCCGCTGCTCAACCACCGGGGCGACCGGCACCAGCGGGAAAATCTTCGTCGCCAGGAACACCGACTCCCGGTCCTCGCCAAGCGCCTTGCCCAGGATCCGCTCGCTGCGCCCGAAACCGTAGATCTCGGCGGTGTCGAACAGCGTGACCCCCAGCTCGAGCGCGCGGCGGACGATCGCGTGCGCGACCTGCTCGGCGTACTGGTCGCCGTATCCCCAGTCCCGGGACCCGAACTGCCAGGCGCCCAGCCCGATCTTGGAAATCTTCCTGGTGGTGCCGATGTCCAGATAACGCATGGGTCCAGTGTCTGACCCGCCGCCGCGGATCAGCTCCCGTCCGCGGGTTCGAGGATGAACACCGGGATCTGGCGGTCGGTCTTTTGCTGGTATTCGGCGTAGGGCGGGTAGGCGGCGACCGCGCGCTCCCACCACTGTGCCCGCTCGTCCCCGGCGAGCTCCCGGGCGGTCATGTCCCACCTGCGGGGGCCGTCCTGCAGTTCCACGGCCGGGTCCGAGCGCAGGTTGTAGTACCAGCGCGGGTGGGTGGGAGCCCCGCCCTGCGACGCGACCGCGGCATAACGGCCGTCGTGCTCGACCCGCATCACCGGCGTCTTGCGGAGCTTGCCGGTGCGCGCCCCGCGGTTGGTGATGATCACTACCGGCAGGCCGGTGTCCCGCAGCGTCGTGCCCTGTGTCCCTCCCGAGCGCTCATACAGCTCGACCTGGTCACGGACCCAGGCTCGCGTGCTCGGCTCGTACTCTCCTTCGTCTGGCATGCCCCCCAGTCAACACCCCGGCGAGGGTGATCCGCCACGCACGGCCCCGCCCGTAGTGACTTGACCAGGCCGGTGACATCCGCTAAATCCGGCCGGGAGGAGCCCGCCACGTTAGCCGGGAGCCGCCATGTGCGTCGATCACAGTCCTGCTGCCGACAGACCGGCCGTCCGGCATGACGCCGGGCCGGTGCCGCAGATCGATCTGGAGCCGGTGGACTCGGTCGAGATCATCACTCTGATGGACAACGTCACCGACATCTTCATGCCCGATCAGGGACCGGCGCGCCGCCCCGGCCTGGCGGTCCGCCCGACCCGGTCAAGCGCGATCATGGTGGGCGGCCTGGCGCCCGACGTGCTCATCGCCGAGCACGGATTCTCCATGCTCGTCACGGTGCACAAGGGCGGGAGCAGTCACCGGCTGCTGTTCGACGCCGGCACCAGCCCCGGCGGTGTCGTCGAGAACATGCGCCGGCTGGACGTCGATCCGGGCTCGATCGAAGCCATCGTCTGCAGCCACGGCCACTTCGACCACACCACCGGCATCGACGGCCTGATCGCGGCGGTGGGCATGGCGAACCTGCCGGTGCTTATCCACCCGCACTTCTGGCGGCGGCGCCGGGTGCTCCTGCCCGGTGTGGAACCGCGGGAGATCCCGAGCGTCAGCCGGAGGGCGCTGGAGGACGCCGGGTTCGACGTGCTGGAGGCGGCTCAGCCCAGTTTCCTGCTCGACGGCTCCGTGCTGGTCACCGGCGAGGTCCCTCGGGTCACCGGCTACGAGCCTGGCTTCCCTCCGCAGCAAGCGTGGCTGGGTGGCCGCTGGGAGCCGGATCCCCTGGTCCTGGACGATCAGGCCATCGTCATCAACGTGCGGGACAAGGGCCTGATCGTGATGACCGGCTGCGGCCACGCCGGGATCGTCAACATCTGCCGCTATGCGCTTGGGCTCACCGGGAACCAGCCCCTCTACGCCGCGATGGGCGGGTTCCACCTCAACGGCCCGCTGTTCGAGCCGCTCATCCCCCGCGTGCTCGACGACCTGGAGGCGATGGGCCCGCAGGTGCTCGTGCCCGCCCACTGCACCGGCTGGCGTGCCCAGCACGCGATGTCGCGCCGCTTCACCGAAGCCTTCGTCCCCAACACCGTCGGCAGCCGCTTCCGGCTCTGACCGGGAGGACCGCCGCTTGGCCCTGAGCAGGGCTCGGGCGCGCCCTCATGGAAGAGCCGCCGGCCGCCGCCGACGTGGCGCACCATGCCCGGTAGCCTCAGCGCCGCCAGAATCCGGCCGGGTCCCCGCCACGCCCGAAACCCGCCGCCTCGGCGATTTCCACCGCCTCGCGGAACTTGTCGGCGACCCGCGATGCCACGTGCGCGTCGCTGCCGAACGACACTGCCGCGCCGCCCTCGTCCCGCCACCAGCGCAGCAGCGTGACCGAGGCCAGGGGGCTGTAGGTGTTGAGCTCCAGCACCCGCCCCGAGGACGCCAGCGCGCGCAGCACCGCCCGGTACTCCTCTTCGAAATCGGATTCCGCGTACGGCCCGGCACCGGCCGGCCAGTGCCGCCTGGGATAGTCCAGGTGGGCCAGGATCTCGAACGCGTCGCTCCCTTTCACCAGCGCGGCCACCTCCGCCAGGTACCGGCGCATCACATCCGCGGGCGCCAGGATGCGGAACAGGGACGAGGAGTTGACCTGCCGCCCCTCCCAGGCCAGCGCGTGCAGGGACCCGAGCAC
>DAITAE010000652.1:0-2596 GCA_036824445.1 Streptosporangiaceae bacterium
GAGAGCCTGGCCCGGAACGGCCAATGTCATCCTTACGATGGTTCCGTGGCCGACGGGTTTGACCTGCTTGGAGCCCGGCTGGCGCGTCCGTGCAGGCTGCTGACCCGCGTAATGCGCCGGAGGAAATGCGGCTGCGATGACTACAGCATTCATCAAGGCGGTCAACACCGCGCCACTGCTGAGTCATCGTCCAGGAACGCGGACACTGCTGAGACGAACCATTCAGGATCATCCAGCCAGAGCGAGTGTCCACCGGACCAGGCTGTCACAGCGGTAGCTCGTCTGATCCGCAGGGGCAGTCGATTGGCCAGTGCCCCGCAAATCCAGCAGACCAGCGGGACGCCCTCGCTCCGGACGCGGTAGGCGAGTTCGGTCCCGTCATCGGCCCGAAATGTACCCACGACTGCGATCCTGACAAAGCTGCCCAGCGGGCGCTCCGTATCGCAACGGCGCGCATCCTCTGCGCTCAGTCGATGCCGGAGACCGTGATCCCCGCTAGGGATTCGTGAAATGGCGATCGTCATGGGTCTGGGATCACGGTTAGTTCGAAGCCGTGCCGGCGGTGGATGGGTATCGCGGCGGTGCGACGTAGGCGCCGCGGCCCTCCACCATGAATGCAAGACCTTCCGCGACCAGGGCACGCACGGCCTTGCGGGAGGCTTCAGGCGCGACCTGGCAGGATTCGAATCCGCGACCCGCTGCTTAGAAGGTGCGGCCAATCTGGCCAGGATGATGCCTGACGTGCGCTTTTCTGGTACTCATGACCCGCTATCAACCGGGATAGGCCGGGACAGTTACTACAAACGGCGGCTACAGGGTAGGGAAGCGCTCGGTCCTGGCCATCCCTCCAACAGGCGCCCCTGAATCCCTGCGGGGGAGCGGTCCGGAGGCCCGAAGGGCTTGCGCAGCGACGCGAGCGAAGCGAACGCTCTTGACCGCGAGCACGCAGGGCTTCAGAATGCGGGGCGCCAGAGGGATGGCCGCTCTTGCAGCCCGCGCACCACCGCTGACGTTGCGGCGCGCCGCCCGTGCGGTCGGCCGCGGGATTGAGTTGCGCGACGGCGCCGACGTGGCCCGAAGGGGCCAAAGGAAGGCAGCCGGCGCGCCACGATCCCCTTTGTGGCCAGCCAGCTACGGGCAGAGGCTGCGCCGCTCGACAGTCAGCGCCGCCGTCGCGCGGCGCTTTCGCATGGACGACGGCCAGCCCCGGCCCGGCGTGCGGAGCGCGCCCTTGAAGTTGTATGTATAGCAAGTCCTCACAGGGCGGATAGGCACGGATAGGCGGTCAATGCCCGGTTAAGATCTCCCGCTAGCCCGCCCTGTTCCTCGAACCAGCTCCGCGTCTCATCGCCCTGGGCGTAGGCGGCATCCCAGTGCGTCGCCGCCTCTGCCTGGTGCGCCATCTTCTTATCCAGCGCGCGGCGCGGGCCGGTCAGCTAGCGGAGGCCATCATGACCGGGAAGAACCCTGATGCGGGCATCAGCCTGCCTGCAGGCATTCCCCGGCGCGTCCTGGCGCCTTAGCCTGCTTCCATCTTCTGCTTGAGCGCCGTCATGTTGTCCGGCATCTCCTTGCGTGCTTCCCGGCGGACCATCAGCGGCACCAAGATCTTGCCGATACCGTGGCCGGTGAAGTCGACGCTGATGGTCAGCCGGGAGCGGGACCCGGTCACAGGCTCGACCAGGACATCGACAGCCGCCCGGATCGGGCCGTCTATGCCCCGCACGCCCCAGGTCCGAGGCGGGTCGATACGCACCAGCTCGGACGTAGACGGGCGGCTCGCGCCGCCGATGCGCCGGGTCGTCACGCATTTCGCGCCCACGGCCGGGGGTTGGGTGCCGTCGGCCCGGCCGTCCATGTGCCCGTCCACCACGCCCTTCTGCCACTCGCTGAACCGGGTCGGGTCGGTCGCGTAGGCGAAGACCTCCGCGGCCGGGCGCTCGATCTCGGCGCTGGTCACGATCGGCGCCATGTCAGCTGCCTTCCTCCACCAGCGCGGCGTAGCGGTCCAGGTACAACGGCCAGCCGTCCGGCCCGTCCACGCCGTCCGTGATTGCTTCCCATCCGGGACCGTGCCGGTCGAGGTGCCGGTGCTCCAGCTCCACTCGCGTACGGGTCGGCGACTCGGCGTAGAACCGCACCTCGACCTCGCTGGTCTGAGCCTGATCGGTCTCGATGGTCCACCGCGGGCTGATATCCCAGCTGAACACCACCCGGTCCGGCGGGTCGAAGGCCAGGATCCGCGCCCACCGGCACTCGCTGCCATCCGCTGCCCGGTCCACGATGTTGCCGCCGACCCTCGGCTCGAACACCGTCTCGGCGATCGGCGCCCCGAGCATGTTGTGCTCCGGCGGCTTGAAATCCCCGAACCGGTCGGTGAACACCGAAAAAGCACGCTCGATCGGCGCGTCAACCACGACCTGCTTGCGGACCGTCGCTGCGTCGGTCTGGGTCATCAAGCCTCCTCGGTCGGCGCTTGCACGGCATCGGCGTACCCGGCCAGCGCCCGCTGCCAGTACATGTCGAGCTGATCCCGCAACGCCGCCAGCGCGACCGGGTTAAGCCGGTAGATCCGGCGCGTCCCCGCAGCCACATC
>DAITAE010000131.1:0-9691 GCA_036824445.1 Streptosporangiaceae bacterium
TCCTGGCCGATCATGGCGTCCACCACGAACAGGATCTCGTCCGGGTCGATCGCGTCCCTGATCGCCGCGGCCTGGCTCATCATTTCCTCGTCGACGCCCAGTCGGCCGGCCGTGTCCACGATGACGATGTTGTGCAGACGGTGCCGCGCCTCCTCCAGCGACTGGCGGGCGACCGCGACCGGGTCCCCAACGCCGTTGCCCGGCTCGGGCGCGAACACCGGGACCCCCGCGCGCTCGCCAAGGACCTGGAGCTGCTGCACTGCGTTCGGCCGCTGCAGGTCCGCCGCGACGAGCAGGGGCGTGTTGCCCCGCTCCCGCAGCCAGAGCGCCAGCTTCGCGGCGAGCGTCGTCTTACCGGAGCCCTGCAGGCCCGCCAGCATGATCACAGTCGGCGGATTTTTCGCGAAACGCAGCCGCCGTGCCTCGCCCCCCAGGATGGTGACGAGTTCGTCGTGGACGATCTTGATGACCTGCTGGGCAGGATTGAGCGCCGCTGACACCTCGGCCGACGAGGCGCGTTCCCTCACCCGTGCGGTGAACTCCCTGGCCACCGGCAGGGCGACGTCCGCCTCCAGCAGCGCGATGCGTATCTCGCGCAGGGTCGCGTCGATGTCGGCGGCCGACAGCCTGCCTCGTCCGCGGAGCGAGGAGAAGACCTGGGTCAGCCGGTCGGAGAGAGTCTCGAACACGCCTCTCAGGCTATCCGGTGCGGGCCAGCGCCGGGGATCCCGCGGCCGCGGCCGGGCGCCTACCCAGCAACTGCGCCGAGGACCTCCGCGGCGATCTGGCCGCGGGTTCTCCCGTCCTTCACCGGCTGGCCCCCGGCGTCCACCACGTAGAAGACATCTACCGCCTCGGCGCCCAGCGTCTCCACCCGGGCCGCCCGCACGTCGAGGCCGCACTCTCCGAGCGCGCGGCCGATCCGCCACAGCAGCCCCGGTGCGTCGTGCGCCCGAACCTCCACGACCGTGGCCGTGGCCGAGGCATCGTCGACCAGCGTGACCTTGGGCGGTGCCACACCGGCCGTGGGCCGGGGCGCCGCCTGCTCGCGCCGGCGCAGCCGCTGGGCCACATCGAGCTGGCCGGTCAGCGCCCTGCGCAGGTCGCTGGTGACCAGCGCCGGGTCGGGGGGCTCGCCGTAGTGAGGGGCCACCGTGAAGGCGGTGACCGCCATGTCACCGCACGATGTGGCGTTCGCCGAACGGACCGCCAGCCGGTGGGAGGCGAGCACGCCCGCCGCCTGCCACAGCAGGCCCGGGCGGTCGGGCGCGACCACGGTCACCTCGGATCCGTTCAGCAGGACGCCGGGCTCGCCGGCGGCGGCAAGCGCGATCTGCTCGGCGCGCAGCGGGAGCGGGGCGGGCGGGGGCTCGCCGCCCAGCGCCGCGCCGACCCGCCGCACAAGCTCGCTCACCAGACCGGCCTTCCAGTCGTTCCACGCGGCCGGGCCGGTGGCCTGAGCGTCGGCGATCGCCAGCGCGTGGAGCAGGTCCAGCAGCGGCCGGCTCCCGACAGCCTGCGCGACCTGCGTGACCGTCACCGGGTCGTCGAGGTCACGCCGGGTCGCCGTGCGCGGCAGCAGCAAATGATGGCGTACCGCCCGGGCGACCAGGTCGGCGTCGCCTGCTCCGAGCCCCAGCCGGTACGCGGTGTCCCGCGCTGCCACCTCGCCGGTCAGCAGGTGGTCACCGGGCCAGCCTTTGCCGATATCGTGCAGCAGCGTGGTGATCAGCAGCAGGTCCGGCCGGGCCACGGACCGGGTGAGCGCAGCGGCGTGGGCGGCCGTCTCGACCAGGTGCCGGTCCACGGTGTAGGTGTGCAGCGGGTTGCGCTGCGGGCAGTTGCGGACCCTCTCCCAGTCCGGCAGCAGACGGGTGACGAGTTCCTCCTGGTCCAGAGCCTCCCAGACGCCGATCGCGGGCTGGCCGGCGCCGAGCAGCGCGAGCAGTGCGTCCCGTGCGCCGACGGGCCAGGGGACTGGCAGCGGCGGGCAGTCGGCCAGCCGGGCCAGCGTCCGCGGGGCCAGGGTGAGCCCCGCCTGGGCGGCCGCTGCCGCCGCCCGCAGCGGCAGCGCCGGGTCACTGGCCGGGTCGGCGGACCGGGCGAGCACCACGTCGCCGTCCTGCTCGACCAGGCCCTCGGCCAGTGGGCGGCGAAGGGCGCTGACGGGGGGAACACCGCGCCGGGCCAGCCCAGCGCCGGGCAGGCCGAGACGGGCAGCAGCAGGGCCGGCGCGCCCAGCCCAGCCCAGCCGGGGCGCCCGGCTTGTCCGGCTTGCCCGGCCTCCGCTGCTGCGGTGGGCCTGCCGGAACGACTGGTCGAGCGCGTAGGCGACGGCGCGCCCGGCCTCCGCGAGGCGGCGCAGCAGCGCGTCGGCGTCGGCCAGGCCGAGCACCCGGGCCACCTCGTCCTGTTCCTGCAGCACCAGCCGGTCGGTAGGGCGGCCGGTCACCACGTGCAGCGCATGCCTGGCATCGAGGATGAACTCCCGCCCGGCGCGGACGCGCGGCCCCGGCCCTGAGGCCACCCAGGCGGCCGCGACCGCGTGGATCGCGCTGGCGTCGCGCAGGCCTCCCCTCGCCTCCTTGAGGTCGGGCTCGAGCAGGAAGGCGAGCTCGCCACTGCGCTGTGCGCGCTGCACGTGCAGAGCCTGGAGCTCGGCCAGCCGGGTGCCCGCCGCCGCTCGCCAGTCCGCCAGCACACCGCGGCGGAGCTCGGCGGTGAGGCCGGGGTCGCCGGCCACATGCCTGGCGTGGAGCAGCCCCAGCGCGGCGCGCAGGTCAGCACGGGCCACCTCGCGGCCCTCGCGCGGCGTCCGCACCGCGTGGTCCAGGCGGATGCCGGAGTCCCAGATCGGGTACCAGATGCGGTCCGCGAGTTCGGAGACGTCTGGCTGTCCCGTGTGCAGCAGCAGCACGTCGAGGTCACTGCCGGGCAGCAGTTCGCGGCGGCCATACCCGCCCACGGCCACCAGCGCCACACCGGCCTCGCCGCCGAGCAGCGAGGCCAGCCAGCGGTCTGTCTCGGAGGCACGCCGGGCACGATCGGCGCCGAAGCCGGAGGCCCGCCGTACCGGCGTGGCGTGGCGGCGCGAGTCCGGCTGGCGGGTCTTCAGAGCGCCTCCGGGCCGCGCTCACCGGTGCGCACGCGCACCACCGCGTCCACGGGGACGCACCAGACCTTGCCGTCACCGATCCGGCCGGTCTGCGCCGCCTTGACCATGACGTCGATAACGTCCTCGGCATCCTCGTCCTCGCAGAGCACCTCCAGCCTGATCTTGGGGACCAGGTCCACCTCGTACTCCGCGCCGCGGTACACCTCGGTGTGGCCGCGCTGACGGCCGTACCCGCTCGCCTCGCTGACCGTCATGCCGTGTACCCCGAAGGCCTGCAGCGCCGACTTCACCTCATCCAGCTTGAAGGGCTTGATCACGGCGGTGATGAGCTTCATTCAACGCACCTCCCAGGGCGCCCTGCCCGGCCCTCACCCTCTCCCGGCGGCGTTTCCGCCGCCATCACGCAGTGTTTCCGAGCCGTGAACCACCCGCCCGGCATGTTACGTGCGTGTTTCGCTCGCCAGCCCCGCCCGCGCCGGCGGGGCTCGGGTGCCGTCAGCCGTCGCCGGCACGAACCAGTAAAGGTCCAAAAGAAATTTGCCCATTAGGGTAGTTGCCCTGGTGCCTTCGGTGATCGGCAGCCATAACCCAGCGCATGACAACTAAATGCGTCGCTTGACAGGCGCGACTGGCCGGCGATCGGCGCCGGTAGCGGTGACCTTTGTTGATGCTTCCTGCCGATCCATTACGAGGACCCGGCCATTCCCCGCGCCATTGTCGCCAGCGCGGGATGGCCCAGCCTGCCGCGCAGCAGAGCGCGCAGAAGCAGGTAGAGCCCCCGAGACGCTGGACGTCCAACCGGCTCCTTCCAGCAGGCGGGGCGGCCGCGGATCGGCTTGCTGACAGGCGAGCCTAGATGAGAAACGCCTGCCTTTCCTGGAGTTCGCGTAAGAAATGGCGTGTGCGCACCAGGCCGACGTTCGCGGGTTGCGACAACCCGCGTGGGCGAAATGACGCATGCCCCACGCTGCGCGCGTCATGGATCCATTGATCACGCCTTCGTATCACAATCACGCTGATATCTCGTAATGGCGCTGGGCCTGGGCAGCAAGGTATCCGGCAGGCACGGCCGCCGGCGCGCGGCCCCGGGGCCCGCCGTTTCAGTCGCCCAGGATCGCGTCAACGAACGTCGCCGGATCGAAGGGGGCGAGGTCGTCCGGGCCCTCGCCCAGCCCCACCAGCTTCACCGGCACCCCCAGCTCCCGCTGGACCGCGATCACGATGCCGCCCTTGGCCGTGCCGTCCAGCTTGGTCAGGATGATCCCGGTGATGTCCACCGCCTCCGCGAATACGCGCGCCTGGCGCAGGCCGTTCTGCCCGGTGGTGGCGTCGAGGACGAGCAGGACCTCGTCTACCGTCGCCCGCTTCTCGATCACGCGCTTGATCTTCCCAAGCTCGTCCATTAGCCCGGTCTTGGTGTGCAGCCGCCCGGCGGTATCCACGATGACCGTGTCCGTCCGCTCGCTGATCCCCTCCTGAACGGTCTCGAACGCCACGCTCGCCGGGTCCGCCCCCTCCCGGTCCGACCGGACGACCCGGGCACCCACCCGCTGGCCCCAGGTCTCCAGCTGGTCGACGGCGGCAGCACGGAACGTGTCGGCCGCGCCGAGCAGTACGGACTGTCCCTCCCCGATGAGGGCGCGGGCCAGCTTGCCGCAGGCGCTGGTCTTGCCGGTCCCGTTGACCCCCACGATGAGCACCACCGCCGGCCGGTCGCCGTGCGGGCCGATCCGCAGGTTCCGGTCCTGGTCGGCGCCGATCGCCTGGATCAGGTCGGCCCGCAGCAGCGCCCGGACCGCATCGCCGCGCGCGCCCTGCACCCTGACCTGGGTCCGCAGCTCACCGACGAGCTGCCGGGAGGGCGCCACCCCGATGTCGGCGCCGATCAGCGTGTCCTCGATCTCCTCCCACGACTGATCGTCCAGACCATCGCGGGACAGCAGCCCGAGCAGCACCGAGCCGAACCCGCTTTGCGAACGCGCGAGCCTGCCGCGCAGCCGGGCCATCCGGCCGGCCAGCGGCGGCGGCGCCTCGGCGACGGGCGCCGGGCCGGGAAGCAGCGGCGGCACGCCGGGTGGCGCTTGCGCGGTGTCCGCCGCCGTAGCGGTGCCCGCCTCGCCAGGCGCCGGGGGCGCTGGCGGAGGGGGCGCTGGCGGCGCGGCCGACCCGGCCCGGCCCGCACGGCGCCGCGGGGGCCGGAGGAGCACGGCGCCACCGACGATCGCGATCACGACGACAAGGGCAATGGCGATGATCAGGTATTCCATAACGGCCCCAGTCTGGCAGATGCGCGCGGGGCGCTACGGGCACGGCTCCGCAGACATGGCCTAGGCGTGCTCGGGCTCCCGCAGGCGCTGGCTCACGACCGAGGACACACCATCGCCCTGCATGCTGATCCCGTACAGCGCGTCAGCGGTCTCCATCGTCCGCTTCTGATGCGTAACGATGATCAGCTGCGAGTTGTCCCGAAGCTCCTCGAAGATCTGCATCAGGCGCTGGAGGTTGGTGTCGTCCAGTGCCGCCTCGACCTCGTCCAGCACATAGAACGGCGACGGCCGGGCCTTGAAGATCGCCACCAGGAAGGCGATCGCCGTCATCGAGCGCTCGCCACCGGACAGCAGCGACAGCCGCTTGACCTTTTTGCCGGGTGGCCGCGCCTCGAAGTCGATCCCGGTCGCCAGCATGTCGTCGGGCTCGGTCAGGATCAGCCTGCCCTGACCGCCGGGGAACAGCCGCCCGAAGATCTGCTCGAACTCCCTGGCGGTGTCCTCGAATGCTGCCGCGAACACCTGCTGGACCCTGTCGTCCACCTCCTTGACGACGGTCAGCAGGTCGCGGCGGGTCTTCTTGAGGTCCTCAAGTTGGCGGGCGAGGTAGGCGTGCCGCTCTTCCAGGGCCGCGTACTCCTCAAGGGCCAGCGGGTTCACCTTGCCGAGCTGATTGAGCTGGCGCTGGGCTACGGCGGCGCGCTGCTCCTGCGCGGCACGGACGTAGGGGATGGTGGGACGCGCGGGGCCGTCGCCGTCCGGCGGCGCCGTCGGCTCGCCGCCGGCTGCGGACGCCGCGGGCGCCGGTGCGTCTGCTTCCTGAGCGAGCTCCGGGATCGGCACGTCCGGGCCGTATTCGGCGACCAATGCCGTGGCGTCCACGCCGAACTCGTCCACGGCGCGGAAGGCGATCTGCTCCAGCCGCATCCGGTGCTCGGCCCGGACGATTTCCGCGCCATGCGCGCTGTCGACAACCCGGTCGAGTTCCTCCGCAAGCTCCCGGACCTGCGCTCGAACGGTCTTCAGGGCGTCCGACCGGCCTTCGCGTGCCTGCTCGGCCGTGCGGCGGTCCGCGGTGGCGACAGTCAGCGACTGCTCGAGCCGGTCCAGCGCGATCCCCGCCCCCTCGGCCACGGCGCGGGCCACCTGTGCCTGCTGCCGCCGCAGCCTGCTGCGCTCGGCGGCGGCGCGGGCTGCCTGGCGCTCGCTGACCGCCGCGGCCGCCAGCGCGTCCGCCCGCCCGGCGATGGCCCGGAGCCGTTCCTCGGCGGTCCTGACCTCGAGGCGGGCGTTCGTCTCGGTCTCCCTCGCGGCGCTGGCGCGTCCGGCCAGTGTCTCCCGATCCGGCTCCGCGGCCGGTTCGCCGACGGTGCCGCGCTGAGGGGCCCCGGTTGCGCCGTGCGGCCTGCCAGACCCACCGATGACGCCGGCGACATCACGGATCCCGTCAGCCCCTCCGGCCTCGCCAGCGACGCTCACCGGGCCGCCGGCCGCGGCTCCCCCGGGCACCTGGTCCGTACCGCGCCCGGGCGCGGGCGGCGTCTCGCTGGCTTCCTCGGCGGCCAATCGCGCGCTCAGCTCCGTGAGGGCCGCCTCGTCTTGCCCGGCTTTCTCGCGGGCCGAGGCGATCGCCGCCGCCAGCCGCGCCGCCTCGTCCTGGGCGGCACGCGCCGCCCCCGCGAGCCGCCCGAGCTCTCCGGAAACCGCCGCCGCCGCCGCGTCAGCCTCCTGCATCAAGGCAAGCCCCCCGGCTACCGCCTGCTGCGCCCTCTCCTCCTCGGCTATGGCGGCAGCCAGCCGGGCGGCGGCCACCTCGCAGGCGCCATCGACCGCAGTGAGTTCGGCGGCCGCGGTGTCCGCGGCCGACCTCATCGCCAGCACGCTCGGCGGCCGGGCCGCACCGCCCTGCGCCCAATGCGCGCCGAGCAGATCGCCGTCGCGGGTGACGACCCGCAGTTCCGGGTGGGCGCGCACGATGTGGCGGGCGTCATCGAGGTCGGCGGCGACCACCACCCCGGCCAGCAGCCCGGAGAGAGCGGCGTACAGTTCGCCCGGCGCCTTCACGAGATCAAGGGCGGGCAGAACGCCCGGCGGGTAGCTGACGTCCGCCCGACCGGCCGGGTCCTGCCGGGAATCCCCCCCGGCAATGACCAGCGCGGTGCTCCCAGCGTCCGCGGCCTTGAGCTGCCGCAGGATCGTCACCGCCGCGTCGAGGCCGGCCACCGCCACCGCGTCGGCCGCGCCGCCAAGCGCGGCCGTGACCGCCTCCTGCGCCTCATCTGCCACGGTCAGCAGGCCAGCGACCGTGCCCAGGACCTCGCCTGCGAGCACGGGGTCCGCGAGCAGGACCTCTGACGCCTCCGCACCCCGCTGGATGGCACGGATGCCTTCCTCAAGCGCCTCCCTGCGTGCGACGAGGGCAGCCCGCTCCGCGCTGGCCCGCCGCTCGGCGGCCCTGAGCCCGGTGACACGGGTCATGACCTCGCCGAGCACCGCGGTCGCCTGTTCGTGCGCGGCCGCCAGGCCGGCCCGGTCGTCGTCGCGCCCGGCCGAGGCGTCCTGAAACTCCTCGTACTCCCGCAGGGCCAGCTTGGCGCGAGATCGCGCCTGGTCAAGGGCATCGGCAAGGCGGCCCTCTTCCTCTCTGGCGGCGGCCACCCTGCTGCGGGACGCGCCCACCTGCCCCCGCAACCGGGCCAACCGCTCCGCCGTGGCGGCGGCCGCGCGGGCCTGCGCGGCCAGGCGCCGTTCCGCCTCGGCGAGCTCAGCCTCGGCCGTTTCCCGCGCGCCGGTCGCCCAGGCGAGCTGTGCGCGGGCGGCTTCCAGCCGCTCGCCGAGCTCCGCCTCCTGCTCGCGCATCAGGGCGGCCTCGGCTTCGAGCTCGCCCGGGTCCCGGCCCGGGCGCGGCGGTTCCGGCTCGGCAACAAGGTGGGAGTGACGTTCCTGCGCGACCCGGCCGACGCCGCGCAGACGTTCGGCAATCGAGGAGAGCGAGAACCATACCTCCTGCGCCTGCGCCAGCCGTGGCGCGTGTTCCTGCTCCGCGGCATCGAGCGACGACTCCTGCAGCCGCGCCTGCGCCAGGGCCTGCTCCAGTTCGCCCCGCCGCGCCAGCGCCGCGGTTTCATCACTTTGCCCGCGCTCCAGGTCGGCGGCGACGGTGACGTAGTCGTCGGCGAGCAGGCGCAGCCGGGCGTCCCGCAGGTCGGCCTGGATGACGGCCGCGCGCCGGGCGAGCGCCGCCTGCCGGCCGAGGGGCCCCAGCCGACGGCGCAGCTCACCGGTGAGGTCGACCAGCCGGGTCAGGTTCGCCTGCATCGCCTCCAGCTTGCGCAGCGCCTTTTCCTTGCGCCTGCGGTGCTTGAGGACGCCGGCCGCCTCCTCGATCAGCGCGCGGCGTGCCTCGGGCCCGGCGTGCAGCACGTCGTCCACCTGGCCCTGGCCCACGATGACGTGCATCTCCCGGCCCAGGCCGGAATCGGAGAGCAGCTCGGCGACGTCGAGCAGGCGGCAATGGTTGCCGTTGATGGCGTACTCACTCTGGCCCGAGCGGAACAGCAGCCGGCTGATCGTGACCTCGGTGTAGTCGATCGGGAGCGCGCCATCGCTGTTGTCGATGGTGAGCGTGACCTCGGCCCGGCCGAGAGGCGGCCGCGATGAGGTGCCCGCGAAGACGACGTCCTCCATCTTGCCGCCGCGCAGGGTCTTGACCCCTTGCTCGCCCATGACCCATGAGAAGGCGTCGACGACGTTCGACTTGCCCGACCCGTTCGGGCCGACCACACAGGTGATGCCCGGCTCGAATCGCAGGGTCGTGGCCGAGGCGAATGATTTGAACCCGCGCAGGGTGAGAGTCTTCAGGTACACCTGCGGGCTCTCCTCCTCGTCCGGCCGTCGGCCACCCGGCACGCCGTCGCGGGAGCGCGCTGCGGTCCGATCCCTCCGCACCTTACCGCCATCACGTGCTCCGCCTGGGTCTCCCGCGCCGCTCGGGCGGGACGAACTCGCGCCCGTGCCGCGCCCGGCCGCGCGCAGACCGGGAAAATGGGGCCAATGAGGACATATCTTTAGGTCCGCGCCTTCGCCAGGCGGTCAGGCCGAGCATGATCATGGGATAGCTACTGCAAGAACGATAGTGATCCCATGATCACGGTCCATCCCTCCAACACGCTGCAGCCCCCGCGCCGTGGGCCCCAAACGTGATCATGACTTGGTAGCACATCTGACTACACCAACGTCATGATCACGAACTGACGGGGCCGCCTGCCACGACCGCGGCCAAATGCAAAGGGACGCCGCTATGCGGCGT
>DAITAE010000132.1:0-8453 GCA_036824445.1 Streptosporangiaceae bacterium
ACAGAATCTTTGCTCCTGGTGGTCGACTTGTCACCGCTGGTGATGGCAATATGGTCTGAGTGGGCCATATAGGACATCCACGGCAGGCTCCGCGTGGAGCCAGGGAGAGAACGACGCAGGATCGCAGTACCTACCGGTCCAGGAGGAGAGGCCGTACATATGTCTGCACGCACGCCCGAGGCTGAGCCGTTGCTGACGCCGGCTGAGGTCGCGACGATGTTCCGCGTGGACCCCAAGACGGTCACGCGCTGGGCAAAGGCCGGAAAGCTGACGTCAATCCGGACTCTCGGCGGCCACCGCCGCTACCGGGAGACCGAGGTCCGTGCCCTGCTCGCGGGGATCCCGCAGCCGCGCACGGAATGAGCGCTGGCCACGCGCGGCGGTGCCGTGGGTGGCCAAGGCGATGCCAAGGGCGGGGTCCAGGGGGGTTCCGGGGGGTCCGGGGGTCACCAGGCAGGACCAATGAGCACGGGGGCAAGTGCGGCCTGGTTATGGTGGTCACCTGGCCTGGTTGGAGCCGATCGTGATCGTGGTTTGGTGGTGGGGGTTCGGCTGGCCGTCAGCCTCGCCACGCTTCGGTAGGGTCGGGCCGAAGCCTGTCATCGTGCCGGAATGCGGCCTTCGCGAGCTGGGTACTGGGGCGTGTCTGGATGATCTGTGGCGTGCGCAGGCGCCGTGGCGCCCGCGCGGCAGCGGCCTTCGCCGCCGCTGGCGCGATGGCGAGCCTGCTCGCCGCGTGTTCGGCCGCGGTGTCGGCATCGGGCGGCGCATCGCCGGCCAGTCACGGCGCCGTCACCCCGCGGGGCAACTCCACGAGCTCTCCCGCCGGCGCTCCGTCGGCGAGCGCCACCGCGCCCAGCCGCCGGCCGCTGGCCGGCAAGGTGATCGTGCTCGACCCCGGGCACAACGGGGAGAACTTCTCGCACCCGGCCACCATCAACCAGCTCGTCAACGTCATCACCGAAATGAAGCCGTGCGACACGACCGGCACCGAGACCGATGCCGGCTACAGCGAGCACGCCTTCACATTCAACGTCGCGATGAGGCTCGCCCGGCTGCTGCGTGCCGAAGGCGCGACCGTGATCCTCACCCGCCACAACGATCACGGCGTCGGCCCCTGTATCACCCAGCGGGCGGCGATCGGCAACCGGGCGCACGCGGACGCGGCGATCTCGATCCACGCCGACGGCGGGCCCCCGGGCGGCTCGGGTTTCGACGTGATCGAGCCGGGCCTGCTGGCCGGGCATAACGACGGCATCATCGGCCCATCGCGCCGGCTCGCGCTCGCCATCCGCGGCGCCTACCACCGGATCACCCACGAGCCCTACGCGAACTACGTCGGCAACCACGGCCTCGACGTCCGCACCGACCTCGGCGGGCTCAACCTGTCCACCGTGCCGAAGGTCTTCATCGAGTGCGCCAACATGCGCAACGCGGGCGACGCCGCGAAACTGTCCAGCGCGGCGTTCCGCCAGCGCATCGCGGCGGCGCTGGCGGCCGGCTTTACCGCCTTTCTGGCGCCCACCGGCGGCGCGAACCTTCCAGGTGTGCCGGGGTAGACGTTCCTGCCGCCCGCGGGCGGCCGGCGTTCTGGCTATTTCTCAGCGCATTTTCAGCAAGGGCCCAACTCGGCCGGTGAACAATGGCCTGGACCCATCAACCAGATGCTGGACCCGTCGCCCCGATGGCCGCGCCGGCCCGGAAGGAAGTCACACGCTCATGCTTGGGACGCGCAGACTGCCAGGCAAGCCGCTGATTCTCGCGGGAGTCGCCGTCGCCGCCCTGGTCACCGGCGCCGGCGTGGCCATGGCCGCGACATCGGGCTCGCCGGCGTCAGGGGCGGCCGCGGCGTCCCCGGGCGGTCTCGCCGCCACGCCGTCGCCGTCCGCCCGCCCGGCCTTCCCCCACCACGGCCGGCCAGGCGGAGGATTCTTCGGCCTCGGCGGCCCGTTCGGCGCGGTGCACGGCCAGTTCGTCGTCCCCAAATCCGGCGGCGGCTACCAGACGATCGACACCCAGCGTGGTTCGGTCACGGCCGTAAGCACGAACTCCATCACGGTCAAGAGCGCCGACGGCTTCACCAAGACGTACCAGGTCTCCAGCTCCACCAACGTCGACGCGCAACGGGACGGCATCGGCTCGATCAAGACCGGGCACCAGGTGGCGGTGACGGCCACGGACAGCGGCGGCACGGCCGCCGCGGTCAGCATCCTGGACTTCTCCCTTCTGCCCTCCCTGCACGCCGGAACGGGCTGAGGGGCAAGCGTCTGGGCCCGGTCCGGCCTGGGTCAGGGACCGGACCGGGGCCCAGACACCCAACGTCGGCGCGCATCGGCACGCGGCGTCGGCCGGGCACGGTGCCCATGCGCGCGGTTGTCGGCCCCGCGGGCGAGAATCTGATCCGTGCGGGTCGCTGTCGTCGCCGGGCCGGGAGACGGTTGCTGCCTGTCGGAACTGGGTGAGGACGGCGTCGGCCACGGGCCTGTCGTCAGGCATGATGATCTTCCTGCGGCCGTCGCCGGATACGAGCGATCCGGCGGCGTGCGGTGGGTATGGGCGGCGACCGCGGACATCTACCCCGCGCTGCTGCGGGCCGGGGTGCGGGTGGAGCGCTGCCACGACATCGCCCTGACCGAGGCGCTGCTGCTCGGGCGGGAGGGCCGGCCGGGCGAGCCAGCATCCCTGGCGGGCGCCTGGGCCAGGCTGCATGGCGCGGCAGCGCCTGCCGTGGGGAGCGGGCGGCCCGCGGCGGCCCCACGCTCTGGGCAGGACGCCCTGTTCGACCCGGGCGACCCGGCCTTCCCCGAACCGGCGGCCGCGCTGGCCGCCGTCGTCGCCGTTCACGCCGACCAGATGCGGCGGATCGCGGCGGACGAGCACCCGGACCGGTTCGCGATGCTGGTGGCGGCGGAGTCGGCGGGCGGGCTGATCGCGGCGGAGATGGGCTTCGACGGGCTGCCGTGGCGGGCGGACGTGCACAACGAGCTGCTCACCGGGCTGCTGGGCCCGCGCCCGGTGCCGGGTCTGCGGCCGGCCAGAGTAGCCGACCTGGCGGCCCGGATCTCGGAGGCGTTCGGCCGCCCGGTGAACCCGGACTCGCCCGCCCAGGTCCTGCGGGCGCTGGCCGCGAGCGGGGTGCGGGTTCCGTCGACCCGGTCCGCGGTGCTGCGCGGCGTGGACCACCCGGCGGCCCGGCTGCTGCTGGAGTACAAGGAACTCGCCCGGCTGCACGCGGCGCACGGCTGGGCCTGGTTGGACGAGTGGGTCTCGGCCGGGCGGTTCCGCGCGGAGTACGTTGTCGGCGGCGTGGTATCCGGCCGGTGGGCCACCCGGGGCGGCGGCGCGCTGCAGATCCCCCGGGTGCTGCGCAGGGCGGTCGTCGCCGACCCCGGCCATGTCCTGGTGGTCGCCGACGCCGCGCAGCTCGAGCCGCGCGTGCTCGCCGCCCTCGCCGCCGACCGCGCGCTGGCCGCGGCGGCGGCGACCGGGGACCTGTACGAGGCGCTGGCCTCCTCGTTCGGCGGCGAGCGGAGCAAGGCCAAGGTCGCGCTGCTATCCGCCATGTATGGGGGAGCGGGCGGCGAGGCGGGCCAGCTGCTGGCGGTGCTGCGGCGGCGGTTCCCGCTCGCCGCCCAGTACGTGGAGGCGGCGGCCAGGGCGGGGGAAGAAGGACGGGTCGTCCGGTCACGGCTGGGGCGCACCTGCCCGCCGCCCTCGGACGCGTGGCGCGGGCTGACCGCTGAGCCGGACGATCCGGACACCGGAGAGGCGCAGGCGGGACGGTCGCTGCGGGCCCGGGGCCGCTTCACGCGCAACTTCGTGGTGCAGGCCAGCGCCGCCGACTGGGCGATCGTGCTGCTGGCCGGGCTCCGCCGGCGGCTGGCGGCCATTTCGCGGAACGAATCCGGCGGCCTGGCCACGACACAGGCGGCCCGGCTGGTCTTCTTCCAGCACGACGAGGTGATCGTGCACTGCCCGGCGGGCATGGCCGGCGCGGTGACGGAGACAGTCGGCTCGGCGGCCGCAGAGGCGGGGCGGCTGGTGTTCGGCCCGACGCCGGTCAGGTTCCCGGTGACGACGTCCGTCGTGACTACCTACGCGGACGCCAAATAACCCGCCGCCATGCAGGGATGGATGGGGGACAGCCGAACGTCTCCCGGGCCGTATCCGGCCTGAGTCGCCATGCCGGGGATGAACCCGGAGGCACCCGGATCACGTGATGATGGCTGTAGCGGCGGGTCCGGCGAGGAGGGTCGGCTGGATGAAACGGCTCGTATTGATCGTGATAGGCGGACTGGTCGCCCTCACCGGACTCGTCTGGACGCTGCAGGGCCTGGGCTACATCGGCGGCAGCTTCATGACCGGAGCGACGTTGTGGGCGGTCATCGGGCCGGTGGTCCTGCTGGCCGGGCTGGCGATCATGGTTGCCGGGCTGCGGGGCAGGCGCCGGGTCCGGTAGGCGGCGCCGGGTCCGGTAGGCGGCACCGGCTACGGCCGCGCGGCAGGCTGGAGATCTGCGAGACACGCCCTACTCATCTTGGGACCGGCGCAACCGCTTCAGTTCGGACCGGCGTTGTTTCTCCGCCAGCCGCCGCTCCCTGGCCGCCCGGCTCGGCCTGGTCGGGCGGCGGGCGGCCGGGGGTGGCGCGGTCGCCGCCGTCAGCAGCGCGGCGAGGCGGCTGGCCGCCGCCTGCCGGTTGCGCAGCTGGGAGCGATGCTCGGAGGCGGTCACGGTGATGACCCCGTCGACCAGCCGGCCGGAAAGAGCCCGCAGCGCGCGCTCCTTCAGCACCGGGCTGAGTGCGTCCGACGCGGCCAGGTTGTAGGAGAGCTCGGCCCGGCTGTCCGTCGTATTCACCGACTGCCCGCCCGGACCGGACGACCTGGAGAAACGCCAGGACAATTCCTCTTGCGGGATCACCGCACCGCGGACCTGGATCAGAGGCGTCACCCACTCATGATCGGCTGCCGGCGGTCCGGCGGGCCAGTGCCGCCGGGCCCGGTCAGATCCGACTGACGATGCCGTTTAGCTCATAGCGGCTGGTGGCTCCACGGTAGCCTCGTTGAAACCCGCTGTCGGGTCGCCAGCAGGAGGGGCATATGGGCGGGCGGTATGTGGTCGCCGAGGGAACCGACGGCGACGGGCTGGCGTGGGTCATCTGGGCCAGGCGGCACGAGCCGCGCGAGGGTGACCTGCTCAGCATGATCAGGGTCACTGATGCCACCGGCCGCATTCTGCACGGTGCCGGGCGGGCTGGCCCGCCCCTCTACCCCGGCCACAGGCTCAACGTGACCTCCGGCGGCGGCGACGAAGGACCGCGGGCCCTGCTTGCGCGCGTGGATCCCAGCGTGCGCCGGCTGGAGCTGAGGGTCCAGGACGGGACCACGCTCGATGTGCCGCTCTACGACTGCCCCGACATTCCCGAGGTGCGTTTCGCGTCGCTGCTCCTGCCCCGGGACGTGGCGCTGGAGTCGGTGGCCGGATTCGGCGCGAAGAACGAGGAACTGGAACGGTTCGACCTCAGGTTCTACCAGGGCCGCTGGGAGGACAGTCACTGACGCTGGGCGGCCCTCGCCCGCACCGCTAGGGTTGCGCCATGACGGAGCAGCCGCGGTGCGCGGTGGGGGTCCCCTGCGTGGGCCCGTTCGGTGACCCGCGGCTGCTGGTGGATCTGGCGGTGGCAACCGAGGAGGCGGGCTGGGACGGCTTCTTCCTCTGGGACCACCTGCTCTGGAGCGATCCGGAGGGGCATGTCGCCGACCCCACCGTCGTGATCAGCGCGGTCGCCGGGCGCACCGAGCGGATCCGGACCGGGATCATGGTGAACATGCTGGCGCGGCGGCGGCCGGCGAAGGTAGCGCGCGAGACCGTCACCCTGGACGTACTGACCGGGGGCCGGCTGACCGTCGGCGCCGGGCTCGGGTCGCTGGCCGCCGAGTTCACAGCGTTCGGCGAGTCCGCCGACCCTCGGGTACGGGCCGCCCGGCTCGACGAGTCCCTGCACCTGCTGGACGCCTTCTGGAGCGGCGAGCCCGTGACCTTCCACGGCGAGTACCTGACCGCCACCGATGTCACCATGCTGCCGCGGCCGGTGCAACGGCCACGGATCCCTGTCTGGTGCGGCGGCCGCTGGCCGGCCAAGCCGCCGTTCCGCCGCGCCGCCCGGTGGGACGGCGTGATGCCCGTCCACGCCGACTATGGCCTGGGCGAGACCATGCCTCCCGACGAGCTGCGGGCGGTCATCGCGTATACCCGGGAGCACCGGACGGCGGCGGGGCCCTTCGACGTCGCGCTGGAGGGGCGTACCGACGGCGCCGCCGCCGACCGCGGCGGCCGGCTCGTCACCTCCTACGCCCGCGCGGGGCTGACCTGGTGGGTCGAGGCACTGGGCTGGTGGCGGGGCACCCCGGCCGACGCGATGAACCGGGTCCGCCAGGGGCCCCCGGTCATCGGCTGAGCGGACAGGGGCCGCTGCCGGCGGCGCCGTCCGCCACGGCCACGGTTCCGGCCGGCCGTCATCGCCGGCATGGCGGCGATGGGGTGGTCGCCTGCGGAATCCGCCAGGCACTCGCGGCGGCGGCGACGATCTCGGCGGTGGTGCGCAACCCGGATGGGGCCCTGACCCGGTGGTCGGTCAGGAAGTCGCGTACCATCCGCAACGACTCCGGATCGTTGAGCAGCGCGCCGTGGAGCGCCGGCACCACCAGCACGTTGGACGGCAGGCTGCAGGCAGGCAGGGTGACCGCGTCGGCGAGCGGAACCAGTTCCAGCCAGGGCAGGTGGTGGTCGTGCGCGGCTTGCTCGGCGAACTGCGCGCCCACCTGGTTGACCGACTCGATCAGCGTCTGGGCTCCGGACGTGCCGAACGGGGACAGGCCTCCGATGAACCAGACCACCCCCTGCAGTTCATCCCCGGGGACCAGCGCGGATCCGTCGCCGACCGGGTAGCTCACCTGTCCGGGCGCGACGATCGGGCTCAGCAGCACGACCGCGGCAAGCGGCACGTCGGGGTGCCGGGCGAGCATGGCGTATACGCCCAGCGTGCCTTCGCTCTCGGCGACGATGTCGACGCGCTGGCCGGTCCTGGCGTGCAGCCGCCACACCTGGGCGGCGATGCGGTCGCCCAGGACCGGCAGCGGCAGGTCGCTCGCCGCGGGACCGTACGGCAGCGGGTGACCGGCCGGGTCGAGGCCGCGGTAGGAGAACTGCTGCACGAGCGTGCCCGGCATGACGTAGGCAAGCGACCGGCCGTGCTCGCAGCACCATGACCCGAACCCCGCCACCTCCAGCACGGGCGGGTGCCGTGACCGGTCCAGCCGGGCGGCCTCGGCAGGCTGGGCACGCCCTGTGGGCGCTGGCGGCCCCGCCTGGCTCGCCGTGCGCGCGCCCGTGACGACCGGCACCTGGCCCCGCCGGGCAACTTGGTCCGCTGCGGCCGCGAGCGAGTTCCCGGTGGGAATGCCGACCACGAACACCAGCTTGGTCATCAGGGTTATCACCGCGATCGCGGCGAGCGTGGCCACCGGCACGGCCGGGACCAGTCGTGCGCCGCCGGCCCAGCCGCCCGCCAGGGCGCGGGTACGGGCACGGGCGACGGCCCCGGTCAGGCCGTACCAGGCACGGGCATTGACCAGGCCGGCCAGCCCGGCGGCCGGCACGGCGCCGAAGAGGGGAAGGCGGCCGATCACCGCCGCCATCACCGACAGGACGGCAAAGTCAGCGAGAAGCCAGCCCACCGCCGCCGCCGGGGGGAGCATCCGCCACCAGTAGCTGGCGGCGCCGCCGTGGCTGAGCGGCACCGCGATCAGCAGCAGGACCGGCAGCGTGGCGAGAAATGGCCAGGAGAAAGGCAGGATCGCCACGCCCAGGGTCAGGCTCACCACCGGGGACATGAGCAGGAACGCGAAAACGGTGAAGCCGAGCGCGGAGCGCAATGCCTCCAGTGTCGCGGGCGGCTCCACCGCGCCCGGCCAGGCCAGGCGGACGAGCAGGGAGTTCACCGCCGACCGCGCCAGGATCAGCCCGGCCAGCAGCAGAATGAACTCCAGCCAGGAGCGGTGCGCGCTGTACAGCCAGCGCAGATCATGGAAGACCGCCAGCGGTGGCAGGGCAGTGACCTGGGGGGCGAGCACGCGCGCCGCTGGCGCGAAGGCGGCAAGCAGGGCGGCTTCGGCCATGGCGGCCCCGGTGGCGAACGCGATCAGCCCGCGATGCGCCAGGAATCGGTCGGCCGCTCCAGGCTTGTTGCCCATGCCCCTCCCCGCAGGCAGGATGTCAGCGGGATCCACCACCGCCACCCGGGGATCTAGAACAAGGATCGGTTCGCATTTCTGCCCTCTCGAGGGCATGGAAATGAACTGGTCACGGGCGGGTGCCGGTCAGAGGCGGCCGGCGTCGACGATGCGGCGCAGGAAGCGCTGGGTGCGCTCGTCCTTGGGGCGGCTAAACAGCT
>DAITAE010000132.1:8553-9681 GCA_036824445.1 Streptosporangiaceae bacterium
ACGATGCGGCGCAGGAAGCGCTGGGTGCGCTCGTCCTTGGGGCGGCTAAACAGCTCGGCCGGCGGGGCGTCCTCGATGATCCGGCCCTCTTCGAGGAAGCACACTCGGTGCGCGATGTCGCGCGCGAACCCCATCTCGTGGGTGGCGATGAGCATGGTCATGCCGCCGGCGGCCAGCTCGCGGATCACGTCGAGGACCTCGGCGACCAGCTCCGGGTCGAGCGCGCTCGTGACCTCATCGAGCAGCATGATCTGCGGCTTCATGGCGAGCGCCCGCACGATCGCCACCCGCTGCTGCTGGCCGCCGGAGAGCCGGTCGGGATAGTCGTCCTGTTTGCCGGCCAGGCCGAACCGGTCCAGCAGCGCCCGGGCTTCCTCCTCGGCCTGGGCGCGGGGCGTGCGTGCGACCTTCACCGGGGCCAGCGTTATGTTCCGCAGCACGGTCATGTGCGGGAACAGGTTGAAGGACTGGAACACGATCCCCACGTGCCTGCGCACCAGGTTCTGGTCGATGCCGGCGCCGGTGATCCGGCTGCCCCCCAGCCAGATGGTCCCCGCGTCAATGGGCTCCAGCAGGTTGGCGCAGCGCAGCAGCGTTGACTTGCCCGAGCCGGAGGCGCCGATCAGGCACACCACCTCATGGGTCGCGACGCGGAGGTCGACGCCTTTGAGAACCTCGTTCGGCCCGAACGACTTGTGCAGCCCTTCGATCCTGATCGCCTCGGCAGCGCCGTTCGGCTCAGTCATGTCGTGGCCCCGGCCAGGCGGCGCCTGCGGTCGCGCTCGATGAGGTGGTCGGTGAACCGCGCGAGCGGGATCGTCAGGAGGAGGAACAGGATCGCCGCCACGGTGAAGCTGGAGTAGTTGAAGACGGTGCTGCCGTAGATCTGGGCGGCGTTGTTGGCCTCGATGGCACCGAGCACGCCGACCAGCGCAGTGTCCTTCTGCAGGCTGATGAAGTCGTTCAGCAGCGGGGGGATGATGTTGCGCACCGCCTGCGGCAGGATCACGTACCGCATCGCCGTCCACTGCGACAGCCCGAGCGACCGCGCCGCCGCCACCTGGCTGCGGTGGACCGAGTTCAGCCCGGCCCGGTACACCTCGGAGACGTAGGCGGAGTAGGACAGCA
>DAITAE010000653.1:0-2587 GCA_036824445.1 Streptosporangiaceae bacterium
ACCCTCCCGCTGGCGATGTCCGCGCCGCCAATACTCCAGCCTGACGGGAGCGCGGCGATGCAGGGCAGCATGGCCGCCGACGGGACTGCCTGGGCGCTGAGGATCATCGAGTGGCCGGTGCCGCAGCTGGGGGCGGAGACGCCCCCATTTTCGGCTGGGAAGAAAGCGTGCACACCGACATTCACCGCTAGGGCGGTGAGGCCGAGCAACCCGGCCGCCAGTGCCACCCGCCGGATGCTCCAGCGCTGCAGCACGATCGGTTCCCGTGCCGGCGCGAGGGCGCGGAACTCGCCGAGCAGGTCGCGCGGGTCTTGCTTCATGAACGCGCGCAGCTGGGTCGGGCTCGCGACCCCCCGGGTGGCGGCGAAGGCTTCCGCGAGTTCGGCCTCGGTGAAGTAATGCAGCGCCCGCCGGTAGACCCGCTCCGGGTCGGTGCGCACGGCGAGCACCAGCATCATGTTGCCCAGGTCGACCGCCTGCCGCCACGGCGATGGCCGCACCTGGGCGAAGGCCACGTCGATCAGCAGCAGCTCCCCGGGGCGGACCATGAGGTTGCCCGGCTTGATGTCACGGTGTGCGATCCCGGCATCCCACAGCATGCGGACCAGCGACAGCCCTTGGTCGATGATCTCGTCGTCGACAGGGGCCTCGCCGATCTCGGCGGCATCCTTGAAGAACTCGGTGGCCAGCAGGTACTCACGCTCGGGTGTGATCTCGACAATGCCGTAGGACCTGGCCGAGTGGACCCCGATGTCCTGCAGCAGGCGCAGGGCATAGTCCTCGTAGGTGACCAGGCGCCGCACCGTCTTGAAGGGGGACTCGTCCTCCAGCGAGCCATAGAGGATGGCCCGCCCCAGCTTGTACCAGCGGTCGGCGCGGACGTGGCCCTTGGTGTAGAGCTTGGCGAACAGGTACTCCTCGGCGCCCCCCTCGACGCGCAGCCGCAGCGGGGTAGAGCCCGCGGACGACTCGAGGCCGACCGGCTTGATCTCGAGCACGTTCAGCCCCAGCTGGTCACGCACCGCTGCGCGGATCGCCTCCCCGCGCCGGCCCGTCACGTCCACGTGCGCGGCCTTGCCCCGGCGGTAGGCGACCGGGAACACCTCGTTCGGGGTGAAGAAACGGAACGCGGTGACCGCGATCGCCACGGCAAACGCCGCACCGAGCAGTACATCGCCCGGGTGATCGACCCCCAGGTACAGGCGGGCGAGACCGAACAGGGCGACCACGGCGATCACAGCCACCTTGGCGTAGGTGCGGGGACGGCCCGGCACGGCCAGGCAGTAGACGATGCCCATCAGGATGATCGTGAGGACCGCCACCGGAGGCGACCCTCCCGAGTACCCGGCCCAGCTGGCGATGATCGGCACGTCATACGGGCGTGGCCTGGACAGCGCCTCGTAGATCCACGTTCCGACGATCTCCAGGAAGAACAGGCTGCCCATGAATACCAGCAGGTGCCGCCAGCGCCGGAACGCCATAGTCAGGGCAACCACCGACAGGCCGAGCACGGTGACCCCCCAGCTGGTGCCCGCCACCTTGATCGTGTTGGCCACATCGGTCAGCCACGGCGTCCGCATCCCTGCCAGCGGGCGCAGCACCCAGGTGCTGACCCGGTCATCGATCCGGAGCCACGGCGTGTGCTGGGTGGCCACGAACGCACCGGCGAGGACCATGGCCACGAGGACCAGCCACACCGTGGTGGTGATGCTGACCGGGTGCGGCAGCGGCGGCGGCGCACCGGTCGGGCGGCGCTGACGGCGGGTTTTGCGGACGGCCGGGCCCGGCGGCAAGCTGGCCGGGCCTTCCCCGACGATCACGCGCCCAGTGTCCTGACTCAACGTGCTGCACCCCCCGCCGGGATCAGCTCATGTGCGCGCAGCCAGCTGCCGGCCACCAGCCGGGGGTCCTGCCCCGCCCGCTCAACCCGCGCGTTGAGGGCACGCAGTGTGCCGGTGTCCAGGAGGGCCGACACCCTGTTCAGCACCGCGACCAGGTGTGGGCCATAGCGGGCGATGACATCCCTGCGCACCAGGGGAGTGATGTTCTCGGCCGGCTGCAGCCCGCGATCGTCGGCCAGCACGACGAGATGCCGCGCCCGGATGCTCGGATCGGTGGTGAACAGCAACGCGGCGCCGATGTACCCCGCCTCCAGAGCCTGCCGGGTCAGCGGCCCCCCGGCGTCGAGCGGCATGAACGCCTTGAAGCGCAGCCCGTAGGCCTGCTTCAGCCCCGGCAGGCAGTAGGCGCGTCCTGGGCACTCGGGCGGACCACCGAACACCAGGCCCCGCACCCTGGCGAGGTCAGCTATCGACTTCAGCCGGTAGCGGGCCGCGGTCGCGGCGGTGACCACGATCGCGTTGGTGTCCTGCGCCGGAGCCGAGCGGCCCGCCACGAGCCCGCGGCGCGCCACCGACCCCGCGAGGGCCCGGTTGGCCGCCCCGGCATCGGACGGGGCCGACAATCTTCCCAGGGTGACGAATTCCAGCGCCGACCCCGCGTACTCGGGTACCAGCTGGACCAGGCCATCCATCAGCGCCGGATCCACCACCTCGCGCGGGCCTAGGTTCGGCAGGATCCGTACCGG
>DAITAE010000654.1:0-2584 GCA_036824445.1 Streptosporangiaceae bacterium
CCTCCGGCCGGCCCACGATCATCAAGGCGTACCGCACCGTCCGCGGCAGCGCCGCAAAGCACGTCGAGGCCGCGCTCCCGCGCGTCGGCGAACTGGTGCGGAAGTACGCGGCCTGAGCGCTAGTCGCCCTCCACCTCGGCGGCGGATGCCAGCTGACCGGGAAGCGGCCTCAGCTGTCGAGGGTTTTCAGCTCCCGGCGCATCACCTTGCCGGTCGACGTCTTGGGCAGGTCGGGCACGAACCGGACTGACCGGGGCAGCTTGTAAGCAGCCAGGTGCGGCCGGCAGTGCTCGATGATCTGGGTCTCGGTTGCCGTGACGCCGGGGCGGAGCACCACATAGGCGCGGGCCAGTTCACCGCGGATCTCGTCGGGTACCGAGCCGACGGCAACCATGGCCACCGAGGGATGGGAGGCGACCACGCGCTCTATCTCGGCCGGGTAGACGTTGAACCCGCCGGTGATGATCAGGTCCTTCTTGCGGTCGACGATGAAGTAGTGGCCTTCGTCGTCACGGGTGGCGATGTCGCCGGTGTGCAGCCAGCCGCCGGGCTCGATCGCGGCGCGTGTCGCCTGGTCATTGCCGTAGTAGCCGAGCATGACCAGCGGGCCGCGGACCATCAGTTCGCCCGGCTCGCCGTCGGGTACCGTGACGCCCGCATCGTCGAATGCGGCAACCCGGGCCTCCAGCCCGGGAAGCGCGAAGCCGATCGAGCCATGAACGTTGGGCATGTAACTGCAGTTGCTCGTCCCCGCGCCGCCCAGTTCGGTCATCCCCCACAGCTCCAGCAGGGGCGCCTGGGAGCGGCGCTCCCACTCGGCCATCTTCGCTACCGGCATGGTCTGGCCGCCCACCGCGCAGGCCCGCAGCGAGGACAGGTCGGTGCCGGGCAGGGATGGGTCAGCCAGCATCATCGCGTACATGGTCGGCACACCGTCGAATACCGTCACGTGATGGCGCTGGATTTCCGCCAGAGCCAGCGCGGCATCGAAGCGCTCCATGAGCACCAGCGTCGCGCCGGCCATGAAGGTGCCATTCATCACGATGTTGCCGTAGACGTGGGGCAAGGGCAGGGCGGTGAGCATCACGTCGCCATCGGTCCGCGTCTGAACCGCGAACAGCGCCGCGGAGCTGAGGAAAACGGCCCGATGCGACTGCATCGCCCCCTTAGGGTGACCCGTCGTGCCGGATGTGTAGCCAATCGTTGACAGGTCCGCCGGCGCTGGCCTGGGTACCTCCGGCGCCACGGCGGGGCCGCTGATCAGCTCGTCGAAGGGGGTGGCGTCGCCGTCCACGGGGTCGAAGCTGATGACCCGGCGCAGGGTGGGCACAGTCCGGGTCAGGCTGAGGATCACCCCGGCCTTCTCCCCAGCGGTGAAGATCGCCGCGGCGCCGCAGTCGTTGAGAACGAAGGCGACTTCTTCCGGGGTGAGCATCGCGTTGATCGGGTTGACGACAGCCCCGGCCCGCAGGGCCGCATGGTAGGCGACCACCCACTCCCACCGGTTGGGCGAATACAGCGAGACGCGGTCGCCGGGCCGCACCCCCGCCTCGTACAGGCCACCGGCCACCCGGTCGCACAGCTCATGCAGCGCCCGGTAGGTCAGCGTCCGGCCACCGGCGATGAGGGCCGCCTTCGATCCGAATCGCTGCGCCGACCGCACCAAGATCATGCCCAGATCTGCCCGCATGGGGCTGATGTCCGCGAGCAGCGGGTCAATGGTCGCCTCGGCCATGATCCCCCCTTAAGCAGCTGTTGGGGCCGGGTCAACCGAGACTGGCCCGGACCGTGCTATCACCATGTACGCGCCCGGCCGGACGGCTTGTCAACACGCACCTCGCCCCGGGCCATCTCCCCGGCCAGGGCGAGCGCCTCCACCTCCAGCAGGAACCCCGGGTGGGCCAGCGCCACCACGACGTGGGAGTAGCCAGGGCCCGGGGCGACGCCTTCGGGCCGGGTGATGTGGGCGAACCGCTGCTGCGACGTCATAGCAGCATTGTCACGTGAGCCCCACCGGCGCCCGAAGGGGCGGCCCGGCGCGCCGGGTTCCTGTCCGGCCGGGGGGAATGGCGCGGCGTAGGCTGTGGCGACGTGACGCCCGATGAGCGGTGGCTTGCCGCGGTTTGGCCGTTCGTCCGCGCCTGGCTGCCGGGCCCGCCAGCCGCCGTGGTGGAGATCGGGTGCGGCCCGCTCGGCGGGTTCGTCCCCATGCTGCGCTCCGCCGGTTACGACGCGGCCGGAGTCGATCCGAAGGCGCCCGACGGGCCCTGGTACCACCGGGTCGAGTTCGAGCGATATGAGATGCCCGGACCCGCCAAGGCGGTCGTGGCGTGCACGTCGCTGCACCACGTCGCCGACGTGGGTCAGGTGCTGAACCTGGCCGCGGCGAACTCCACGCTCCCGACTTGCGACGGTGCGACGATGTTCCCGGCAACTCGAATGACGAACAAATCGCCGAAGCCCTGGTCGAACACCAGTTCGGCCGGAACCCGCGAATCAGAACACCCGAGCACGACCGCGAACGGCTCCTGACCGGACACGAGCGAGAGACGGCGCTCATAGTGTGATGTGGAGGCCGATCGTA
>DAITAE010000655.1:0-2573 GCA_036824445.1 Streptosporangiaceae bacterium
ATGATCGATCGTGTCACACCAGGGCAATCAGCTACCACCGGATGTGAGACAGAGCCCACTTAACGGTGTAACTTGATCTTGTTTGTTACTTCCTGCCTGCGCTGAGGCGGCCGTCGAAGGTGATGTCGAAGGCGTTCAAGGCGGCTTCCACCGGTTTGTCCAGCGTTGGCGGCCCTTGCCGGTAGGGTCCAGGCTCATGATCGCCAGGTAGAGGCACTTGAGGGCGGCCTGCTCAGTGGGGAAGTGGCCGCGGGCTCTGACAGTCGGCGCAGCCGGGCGTTGATCGACTCGATCGCGTTGGTCGTGCAGATGACGGTGCAGACTTCCCGGTCGAAGAAAAGGAACGGCACGAATTCGGCCCACGCATTCTCCCAGAGCCGGATGATGGCGGGTAGCGCTTTTCCCATGTCTCGGAGAATTCAGCGAACCGGTCGAGCGCTTCCGCCTCGGAGGCAGCGGTGTAGACGGGCTTGAGGTCTTTCGCGAGCTGTGCCCAGTCCCGTTTCGATGCGTACTTGAACGAATGCAGCAGCTGCTCATCAGCAGCCGACAGCTCCACTCCATCCTGGCCCCGGGTTCGTCGTCACGTCAGTCACTGGTGTCTCCTTGTTGTCAGGAGTTACACCGTTGAAACTACAGTCCCAAGACCGCTTAGTGCTCTGGCACTAAGCGCACGATGGCGCCGGGGTTTGCCGTGTGTGGTGGGGGCAGGTGGGCGGCATGGAGGCAAGACCGCGGCCGGATGGCGCCGGCCCCGGCGCGCTTCGGGCCGGGGGTGAGGTGCGCCCGCCCGCCGGTGCGGTGGTGGTGGCGGGCCGGTACCGGCTGAGGGAGCGGCTGGCTGTTACCAATGGGTCTTCCGTATGGGGGGCGGTGGATGAGGCGCTGGCCCTGCCGGTCATGGTGTGGGTCTTCCCGCCCGGTTTCCGCCGCGCTGGTGCGGTTGTGGCCGCTGCCCGGGCGGCGTGCCGGCTCGGCGATCCGCGCCTGGCGCGGGTCTTTGATGCTGTGGTGGAGGGTGAGTTCCCGTACGTGGTGACCGAGTGGCCAGCGGGCAGGCATCTGGGGGACCTGCTGGCAGCGGGCCCGGCCGAGCCGGCCAGCGCCGCCGCCATCGTCGCCGAGGCCGCGGGGGCGCTCGCGGCGGCCCATGCGGCCGGGCTGGCACATTTGTGCCTGAGGCCCGGGTTCGTGTGGTGGAATCCGCCGGATGAGGTGAAGATCACCGGTTTGGGTATCGCCGCCGCGCTCGCCGGGATCGCGGCAGCTGACCCTGCGCTGGCCGATACCTGGGGGTTGGGCAGGCTGTTGTATGCGGCCCTGACCGGTTGCTGGCCTGGGGCCGAGCGGACACCGCTGCCAGCGGCGCCGCGCTGCGGTGACCAGCTCTGCAGCCCCCGCCAGGTGCGGGCCGGGATCCCTGCCGGGCTGGACGCGGTCGCCTGCCGGGCGCTGCCCGCCCAAACTGGCCGTGATGCAGGGCCGCCGATACGTGATCCAGCGCAGCTGGCCGGTGAGCTGGCGCAGATCACCGGCGGCGGCGCACCACTGCGGCCGTCCGTCGCCAGCCAGGAAGCTGCCGAGACCGCGGCCATCGCTCGTGCCAGCGGCATGGCGCCGGTGGCAGCGCCGCCACAATTGCCGCACGGGCCAGACCATGCAAGCTGGCCCCATGGCGGGCCGCCCGGCCGCACGCAGCCCCTCGCTTCTGCGCCACCGGACGTCAACCCGCCGCCGTCGCCAGCACCTGCGGCTTCTCCCTCCACGAATCCATTGCCTGGCCAGGCCGCGGGTTCCTCCCCGGCGCCCCCCCGAGCCGCGTCCTGGCCACCGGCCCGGTCACCACGGCCTGCGGGCACGGCCCCGCGCCCGCAGGCGCCGGGAACCGGCCCGCCGGACAGGCGCCGGCACCCGGCCACCGCAAACATCGGGTCACCGTCATGGCCGACACAGCCGGCACCTGGCGCGACGGGCCCAGCGCGCCCGGCGAAGGTGCTGCTTGCCGCCTTGCTCATGCTCGCCACGGTCGCCCTGATCGCCGGCGCCGGCTGGTTCCTCACACGCCACGCGACCGGTGGCCAGGGCACGACGCTTGGCCGCAATCGCGCCCCCATTCCGGCTCAGCACTCCCCAGCGCCGCAGCACGCCCCCTGGCGCTCCCTCCAGCCGGCCAGCGCGCAGGCCTTCGACCCCTACGGCGATGGCCAAAACGAGAACAACCAGCTCGCACCGCTGGCCATCGACCACAATCCGGCGACGGCCTGGCACACCGACTGGTACACCACGCCACGGTTCGGCAACCTCAAGCCAGGCACCGGCCTGCTGCTGAACATGGGCCGCACCGTGACCATCGCCCGCGCCAAGATCAGGCTCGGCACTACTCCCGGTGCCAGCCTCCAGCTCCGCGTCGGCTCTGGCGCGGCCTCGCTGAAAGACCTGCCGGTGATAGCCCGGGAAACCCGAGCAGGCGGGTGGGTGAGCGTGCGGATCCGCAGGCCCGTGCACGCCCGTTACCTGCTGATCTGGTTCACCGACCTGCCCCCCGACCCGTCAGGCACCTTCCAGGCAAGCGT
>DAITAE010000133.1:0-9534 GCA_036824445.1 Streptosporangiaceae bacterium
CCAAGCTCGACCTGGTTCCCTCCGACGACGACAACCGGCGCGTGCTGGCCGTCCTCGCCTATCTGAACATGTGATGTGCCCGCCGGGCGTCCGGCCCGTCACGCAGCCCACCGCTCTCCGGCGGCCCATGCGCCGGAGGCCCATCTCCGGCGGTCCTTGTGCCAGGTGGCCGCTGCGCCCGGCAGTCCTGCGCCGGTGCCGCGCCGCTGGCCCCTGACGGGCGCTCGGGCACGCCACCGGTGATGCGAGGATGGTGGCGTGGCCAGCCTGGACCAAGCCGTCGCAGAGCAGTGGGTCGACCGCTGGGATGCCCAGCAGCAGAGCTATATGCCGGACCGGGAAGAGCGGTTCGCCGCGATGATCGACGCGGTTGAGGTGGGAACCGGGCGGCCCGATCCGCTGGTGCTCGATCTCGGCTGCGGCCCCGGGTCGCTCGCCGTCCGGCTGCTCGACCGGATACCGGCTGCCACGGTGGTGGGCATCGACGCCGACCCGCTGCTGCTGGCCCTGGGCCGCGCGGCCTACGGTGACCGGGCCGGGCTCAGCTTCGCCGACCTCGATCTGAGCGTGCCGGGATGGTCGGCCGGGCTCGGCCTGGACCGGCCCGCGGACGCCGCGGTGAGCACGACCGCGCTGCACTGGCTGCCTGCCCCCGCGCTGCGCGCCATGTACGCCGAGCTCGCGGCGGCGCTGCGCCCCGGCGGGCTGGTGCTCGACGGCGATCACCTCACCGAGGACGAAGCCAGGGCGCCGGTCCTGGCTCGGCTGGCCCGGGCCCTGACCGAGCGCTGGGAGGAGCGGGCGGGCGCGGACGGCGGCCAGGAGGACTGGGAAGGCTGGTGGCAGGCGGCGACCGCCGACCCCGTGCTGGCCGGCCCCGCCGCCGAGCGCGAGCGGCGTCGGCTGAGCGAAGACCATCACGGCTCGGAGTCGGTCCGTCTCGCCGAGCATGTGAGGTCGCTCGGGGCCGCCGGATTCACCGAAATCGGGACCATCTGGCAGCACGGCGAGAACCGCATCCTCGCCGCCGTCCGCGGGCCCTGACCGCCGCGAGGCCGCATTCGTGCTCGAACCCCGGGAAGTATTACGTTCGGTCAAAGGCCGGCCGCATGGGCCGGCCACACCACGCACCTAGCCGAGGTCTGCCATGGAAGTGCCGCTCACCCCGCTGGAGTTCGCCCGCCGCACCCGCCGCCTGCACGGTCACCGGGAGGGAGTGGTCGATGGTGACCTCCGGCTCACCTATGAGCAGTTCTTCGGCCGCTGCGACCGCTGGTCGGCCGCGCTGCAGGGACTGGGAGTGGCGCCGGGGGACCGCGTCGCGACCATCGCGCCCAACACGCACGCGCAGCTGGAGGCCTTCTACGCCGTGCCGCAGATCGGCGCTGTGCTGGTGCCGATCAACTACCGGCTCACCGCCGAGGATTTCGTCTACATCCTGAATCACTCCGGCGCGACCGTGGTCTGCGCCCATTCCGACTACCTGGACGCGCTGGACGGGGTCCGCGACCAGCTCCCGGAGGTGCGCCACTTCGTGGCGTTCGAGGGCGCAAGGGACGGCTGGGTCGACTACGAGACGGCGATCGCCGCCGCCGACCCGGATTTCACGCGGCCGGAGATCGGCGAGCGGGACCTGCTCACGATCAACTACACCAGCGGCACGACCGCCCGCCCCAAGGGCGTCATGATCACCCACAGGAACGCGGCGCTGAACACGATCGGCACCCTGCTGCACCTGCCGATCGGGGTGGGGGAGCGCTACCTGTGGACGCTGCCGATGTTCCACGCGAACGGCTGGACCTACACCTGGACCGTGACCGCCGCCGCCGGTGTGCACGTCTGCCTCCGCAAGGTTGAGCCCGCCGCGGTGTTCCGGCTGATCCGCGACGAGAAGGTGGGCTCGCTGTGCGCCGCGCCCACGGTGCTGATCTCTCTGGCGAACGCGCCTGAGCAGGTGCGGGGGGAGGTGCCCGCCGGGGTGCGGGTGGTGACCGCCGGCGCGCCACCCGCGGCGGCCACGATCGAGCGGCTGGAGGGGGAGTTCGGCTGGGAGGTCACCCAGGTCTACGGGCTGACCGAGACGGCCCCGTTCATCACGATCTGCGCCCCGCTGCCCGAGCACGAGGCGCTGACGCCCGCCGACCGGGCGGTGGTGAAGGCCAGGACCGGCGTCGAACTGATCACGTCCGGCGAGCTGCAGGTCGTGGACGGGAAAGGCGAGGAAGTGCCCGCGGACGGCCAGGCGCTTGGCGAGATCGTGGTACGCGGGAACGTGGTCATGGACGGTTACTACCACGACCCGGAGGCGACACAGCGAGTGATGGGCGACGGCTGGTTCCACACCGGCGACGCGGCGGTCGTCCACCCCGATGGCTACGTCGAGATCCGCGACCGGATCAAGGATGTGATCATCAGCGGCGGGGAGAACATCTCCTCGGTGGAGGTCGAGGGTGTGCTGCTGCGCCACCCGGCGGTCGTGGAGGTGGCGATCGTCGGGCTGCCGCACGAGAAGTGGGGCGAGGCGCCTTACGCGTACGTGGTACTGCGCGATGGGGCGCAGGCGAGCGAGGACGAGATCATCGGCTTCGCCCGTGACCGGCTGGCGCACTTCAAGGCCCCGCACGGGGTGACCTTCGTGCCGGAGCTGCCCAAGACCGCGACCGGCAAGATCCAGAAGTACGTGCTGCGCGGCGGCGCCAACCTGGCCCGCCAGTAGCGGGCCGCAACAAGCAACTACTCGTGGATTAGGCGACGGGTGGCGCGGTCAGGCGGAGGCGGGAGAGGGGACCGCCCGGCGCGGGTCGAGGAAGCCCGGTTCCGTCGCCATGTAGAGGTCCATGAAGTCGTTGTGCCAGCCCGCGGCGAGGAGCGGCCTGACCGCGGGATGCGGCGCGGGCAGGCAGACGCGCGCCCGGCCACCGGGCGGGTCGAGGCGGGCCAGCACGGCGAGGACCGCTTCCCGGGCCTCGGCATCCCCGCAGCCCGGCGACAGCGCCAGGTGGACGATGCCGTACTCCGGCCCCTCCCCGGCCACGGAGCCGGCCGCCATCGGCTGGCCGTCGCGCTCGGCGAGGACCGGCTGCCCTCCGGGGCGGGCGGCCCAGGCCTCGTGATCGGCCGCCCGGTCGATCCCGGTCCACCGCCGTTCCAGGCCGGCGACCGCTCCGGCTGCCGTGGGCGAGACCGTCCAGCCGGCCGGGTCGGCCAGCGCTGCCACGTCTCCGCCCAGGTAGAGCAGCGGCCACCACGCATCCAGGCCGCACCGCGTGTACAGCGGCAGCGCATGGGCGTGCAGGCTGCTGAACGTCATGCGCGTGGTGCTGTCGCGCCAGAGCGCCGCGAGCATGGCCCGGCCAAGACCGAGCCCGTGGGAGCGCGGATCGACGAACAGGTCACACAGCATGGTGACGGCCGCGGGCCCGGTGCCGATCCGGAGCGTGGCACCGTAGCCGGTCACCGCCCCGCGGTGCTCGGCCACCACCATCCGCCCGCGCGCGAGCAGGTACCTGACGTAGGCCGGGTCCGAGCCGGCCCACTCCTCGTCCTGCCCGACCACGATCGCAACCCTCGCGATGGCCTCGGTGTCGCCGGCCGCCGCGTCCCTGACCCCGATGTCGGTCACGGGTCCACCCTGTCATGCGCACCTCCGGGTGCCGGGGCCGTTTGACCGGGCGGCACCGTCGGGGTGAGGCTGGCCACGGCGGACGGGCGCGGGGGGCCGGAAGGGAGAAAGCCATGGACGCACCCGACCTGCTGCGGCTGCCCGGCGGCCTGCCGGTGCCGGTCGATGACGGAGCGGCCAGCCACCTGCCGGGCCGCGCCATGCCCGCGCTGAGCCTCCCGGCCACCGATGGCAGGCTCGTCGCGCTCGACGCGCTCGGGAGCGGGCGGACGGTCATCTACGTCTACCCGATGACGGGCAGGCCGGGGGTGGATCTGCCGCCCGGATGGGACGACATTCCCGGGGCCCGCGGCTGCACGCCCGAATCGTGCGGGTTCCGTGACCATCACGCCGAGCTGTTGGCCGCCGGGGCAGTCCAGGTATTCGGCCTGTCCAGCCAGTCAAGTGAGTACCAGCGGGAGGCCGTGGACCGGCTGCACCTGCCGTTCGCGATGCTGTCGGACGAGCGGCTGGCGCTGGCCGGCGCCCTGGGGCTGCCCACGTTCACCGCCGGCCGGATGACGCTCTACCGCCGGCTCACCATGATCGTCACAGGCGGAGCCGTCGAGCACGCCTTCTACCCGGTCTTCCCGCCCGACCAGCACGCCCAGCAGGTCCTGGACTGGCTGCGGGCCCACTGAGCGCTTGGCCTCCTCGCGGTGCGCCGTGCCGGAGGCGCGCCGGCTGGCACCTCGCCTGGTCGTGCCGGAGGTGCGCCATGCGACACGGTGCGAACGCTGGTCCTGGGCGCCGGGACGGCGCAGCGTCGTTGCGGCGTTCGGCCCGGCCCTGCGGCGCGGTCATGGCTTCATAGCTCCCGCAGGCGGCGGGCGATGAAGGCTCGCTCGGGGGCCGGCGGCTCTAGCTGCAGCGCTGCCCCGTAGGCGGCTCCCGCGTCGGCGCGGCGGCCGAGGCGCCGCAGCAGTTCCGCCCGCGCCAGGTGCAGCTGCGGCCAGCGGGCCAGCCGGGGATCGCCGCCGACCGTGTCGAGGATGACGAGCCCGGCCGCGGGCCCCTCGGACATGGCCACCGCGACCGCCCGGTTCGCCTCCACCACCGGCGTCGGCTCGTAGCGGATCAGCTCGCCGTAGAGCAGGGCGATTTCGCGCCAGTCGGTGTCGGCGGCCGCGCGCGCGCCGGAATGGCAGGCGGCGATGGCCGCGTGCAGCTGGTAGGGGCCGGGACGGCCCTGCCGGAGCGCCCGCTCGACGAGCGCCTCGCCCTCCGCGACCAGGGCGCCGTCCCACCGGCCGCGGTCCTGGTCCTCCAGCAGGATCAGGTCACCACCGGGGCCGACCCGGGCGTCCCGCCGCGCGTCGGTGAGCAGCAGCAGCGCCAGCAGCCCGGTCACCTCGGGCTCGGCGGGCAGCAGCATCGCCAGCGCGCGGGCGAGCCGGATCGCCTGATCGCACAGCTCGCCACGGATCAGCGTTTCCCCTCCGGTCGCGGTGTGCCCCTCGGTGAAAACCAGGTACACCACACGCAGTACCGCCTCCAGCCGGGTGGGCAGGCCGGCCGGTGACGGGACCCGGAACGCGATCCCCGCCTGGCGGATCTTGCGTTTGGCGCGCACCAGCCGCTGCGCCATCGTCGGTTCCGGGACGAGGAACGCCGCGGCGATTTCGGCGGTCGTCAGGCCGCAGACCGAGCGCAGGGTCAGCGCCACCCGTGCGGCCGGGTCCAGGGCCGGATGGCAGCAGGTGAAGATGAGGCCGAGCTCGTCGTCGGTGCTGGCCACCCAGCCGCCCGGCGGCGGCGATGCGTCCCTCTCGCGCACGGCTTCGGCCTCCTTCTCCGCCCGGCGGTGCTCGCGGCGCAGCCGGTCGAGGGCCTTGTGCCGCGCGGTCCCGATCAGCCAGGACCGGGGATTGGCCGGCGTCCCCTCAGCCGGCCATTGGGCCAGGGCCGCGGCGCAGGCGTCCTGCACCGCGTCCTCGGCCACCTCCAGGTCGCCCACCTGGGCGGTGACGGCGGCCACCGCCGCCCACCAGTGGGCGCGGAACACCTCGTCGAGCTGCAGCGTCAGCTGGGAGCCACCACCTCGATGACCGGGCGGACTTCCACGGATCCGTCGGACGCGGTCGGGATGGTGGCCGCCCACTTCAGAGCCTCATCCAGGTCCCTGCACTCGATGAGGGTGTAGCCGCCGAACTGCTCCTTGATCTCGGCGGCGGGCCCGTCGGTGAGCAGCGTGTGGCCGTCGCGGACCTGGACCGTGGTCGCCGCGCTGGGCGGCTGCAGCGGCGCGCAGTCGATGAGCACGCCCGCCTTCGCCATCTCCTCGTTGGCCGCCTCCCAGGCCTCGAACATCTCCCGGAACTCGCTGGTCCCCGGCTGAGGGAACGGCCGGTCCGGCCCGTACAGCAAGAGCATGTACTTCATTCGTCGCACCACCTTTCGCGGCCGGCAGGGTGTTGCCGGTTCCAGTTGTAGTCGAACGGCCGGGGCCGGAATCGACAGCCCAGGATGCGGTCAGGTGGTGGCGCTGGCGGAGGCCGGTCGCGGCCGCCGGAGTGCCGGCCGCACGCTCACGGGTGTACCCCCGCTCGACGTGGCGCGCGCGGGTCAGTCGTGGAGGGACTCCACGAACATCCTCGATCCGGGTGGGGCGATCTTCGCATAGTCCGCCGCGGTCGCTTTCCCCTGGTCCGAGGCGATCCCGGCGTCCATGGTCGCCTGATCAGGGAAGTACAGCTCGGCGACCCGGTAGAAGGTCTGCTCGCCGCCGTCGAGGACGTCGATGAACCGGCCGGTCTCGGCGCGCCGCAGACCGGGAATCTTGTGGACCAGCGGCAGGTGGATGTCGAAGTAATGCCGGTCGAAGGCGTCGGTGTCTTCAGGCTTGGTGTAGAGGACCACGAGTTTGACCGTCATGCGCCGAACCTAGCGTCGACCGACTGGGCCGGCCCAGCCGCCCGCGGCAGGGCCACGGACACATAACCCCCGCGTTACCCGGTCGGCAGGGACCGCGTTACCTGGCAGACTGTGAAGATGCCCGTTACCCCGCTGGCAGACCGTGCCGCTCCTGCCGTCGCCGCGGCCGGTGAGGCCTGCGTGCTGCTGAAACTGGGCGAGATCGTGCTCAAGGGCGGCAACCGGCAGCAGTTCGAGCGGATGCTGCAATCGAACATCCGCAGGGCGATCCGTGATATCGGCATCCCGGTGCGGTTCTGGCAGCGCGACGGCGTGATCGTCATCCGCGCCGCGCAGGACACACCCCCGCCCGCCGCGGCATCCGCGGCCGACAAGGTCGCCGAACGTGCCCGCGACATCATGGGCATCGCCCGGGTCTGCCGGGCGGTGCGGGTGGCCAAGGACCCCGACGCCGCGGTCGGCGCGGCAGTCACGCTGATGGCCGGCAAGACGGGCTCGTTCGCGGTCCGCGCCCGCCGCCGCGACAAGCGGTTTCCGGTCACCTCGGCCGAGCTCGCCACCCGGATCGGCTCCCGGGTCCAGCAGGAGTACGGCTACCCGGTCAACTTGTCCCGCCCGGACACGGCGCTGTTCGTCGAGGTCGACCAGCGGGAAGTGTTCGTCTACACCGACGGCCACCCCGGGCAGGGCGGGCTCCCGGTCGGGATGAGCGGCCGCGGGCTGGTCCTCATGTCCGGCGGGATCGACTCGCCCGTTGCGGCCTACCGGATGATGCGCCGTGGTCTCCGCTGCGATTTCCTGCACTTCTCCGGCATGCCGCTGACCGGGCCCGAGTCCGTGTACAAGGCGTATGGGCTGATGCACCAGCTGGATCGCTTCCAGGGCGGGTCACGGCTGTTCGTGGTCGCGTTCGGCAAGGCACAGCAGCGGCTCGCGTCCTCGGGGGCGAGCCGGCTGCAGATCGTCGCCCAGCGCCGGCTCATGCTGAAGACCGGTGAGGTGCTCGCCGGACGGCTTGGCGCGGCCGCGCTGGTGACCGGCGACTCGCTGGGGCAGGTCAGCAGCCAGACGCTGACCAATCTCGCTGCCCTCGACGACGCGGTCGGGATGCCGATCCTGCGCCCGCTGATCGGCTGCGACAAGGTGGAGATCATGGCGGAGGCCCGGCGCATCCGCACCCTCGCCGTGTCCGAGCTGCCCGACCAGGACTGCTGCACGCTGCTGACGCCGCGGCATGTGGAGACCCGGGCCCGGATCGATGACCTGCGCCGGATCGAGGCACGGCTGGAGGCGGCGGACCTGGCCGAGGAACTCGCCGGCCTCGCCCAGGAGTACCGTCCCGAACGCCCGTGACCGGCCGCGCCGGGCTCAGCCCACGGGACTGGGCTCGCGCTCTGCCCTGTACACGCTGCCGGGGTCCGGTGCCGGGGTGAGGACGCGTCCCATCAGCGGCGACAGGTGGGCGGTGATGCTCGCGATCTCGCGGATGTCGGAGTCCACCAGCGCCTGATCGCCGTCGCACAGCGCCGTCTTTGGCTCTGGATGGATGTCCACGATGACGCCGTCGGCGCCGACGGCGATCGCCGCCCGGGTGAGCGGCAGGACGAGATCCCGCCGGCCGCCGGAGTGCGATGGGTCCACGATCACCGGCAGGTGGGACAGCCGCTGCGCGACCGGCACGGCGCTGATGTCGAGGGTGTTGCGGGTAGCCGTCTCGAAGGTGCGGATGCCCCGCTCGCACAGCACGATGTCGAGGTTGCCGCGCTGGGCGATGTATTCCGCGGCCATCAGCCATTCCTCGATGGTGGCGCTCATGCCCCGCTTGAGCAGGACGGGTTTCGCCGCCGACCCCACCGCTTGCAGGAGCGCGAAGTTCTGCATGTTCCGGGTACCGACCTGGAGCATGTCGGCGTAGGACGAGACCAGCTCGACACTGGCCGGGTCGATCACCTCGGTTACCACCGGCAGGCCCGTCTCGGCCCGCACGTCGGCGAGGATCTTCAGGCCCGCTTCGCCGAGTCCCTGGTAGGCGTAGGGGGACGTGCGCGGCTTGAACGCGCCACCGCGCAGCAGCGACGCCCCGGCCGCCTTGGCCATCCTGGCAGCGGTGAGCGTCTGCTCGGGCGTCTCCACCGCGCACGGGCCGGCGATCACGGTGAGCGTGTCCGGGCCGATCGGCACGCCGCCGACCCTGATCACCGACCGCTCGGAGTGGTGCTCCCTGCTGATGAGCTTGTACGGGACGGA
Source organism: Streptosporangiaceae bacterium (assembly GCA_036824445.1). Taxonomy (GTDB): domain Bacteria; phylum Actinomycetota; class Actinomycetes; order Streptosporangiales; family Streptosporangiaceae; genus UBA9676. Next base: position 8,783 of record DAITAE010000133.1, read on the forward strand.
GATCCGGACCACATCGAGGACACCGCTGCGGCTGCGCAGGTTGAGCGCGCCAAACTGATCGACGTCGCCGACCAGGCCCACGATCGTGCGGGAAACACCACGGCTGACGAAGGCGTCGCCGCCCGCGGCCCGCACGAGATCAACGATCGCGCTCACATCCTCCTGGGTGGCCTCCGGGGCCATCACCACGACCATGGGGTCCTCCTGTCGCCCGTCAACGGAACTGCCGTCCGCCATACAGAAAAGGAGCCCCGGGCCATCCGGCCCGGGGCTCCTTTTCTGGTCGCTTCGCGTCAGCGCAAGGTCTGGCGGGCGACCGTCCGGATGCCGGGCCGGTAGCCATACCAAAACCAAAACTGCTCACGCACGGGAGCAGCCTAGCGCATCGCGGCGACGTGGGTGTGCGGGAGACGGCCCTTCCCGCGCAGTGCTTTCAGGGTCGCCACGTCGGCCGCCACGGCCGCACGGGGCCCCGGGGTCTCGACGACGAACGGCACGCCCCTGGTCGCCGGGTGCCGCAGGAGCGCCGCGAACGGGGCGGTCCCGATCTGGCCCGCCCCGATGTTCGCGTGCCGGTCCCGGTGCGACCCGCAGCCGTCCTTGGAGTCATTGGCGTGGATCAGGCGCAGCCGGCCGCCGCCTCGCCCCTGGCGCCGCCCCATGACCGGCGCCAGCGCGTCGAGCAGCCTGGCCGCGCCGCCGGATCCGGTGATCCCAGGTTGACCAGGTAGGTGGCGTGCACGAAGACCGGC